>JAGQPC010000041.1 GCA_020426925.1 Planctomycetales bacterium
CCGCGACCGATCCTGCGAAGAGCCAGTTCTTGCGGCCCAAGGCAACTTGCTTGACGATTTGCTCACAATACCCTCCTTGTTTTCGTTGTTCATCGGAATTTCATGTGGACTCTGCTGGCATGACAGCTGCCGGGACAGTGAGTTCTCTTGGTGCAGGTGTTGAACCACTGGATGGGAAAGCTGCCAGTTTTTTGAGACGTGACAGATCGGATTCATTTGCCCAGTAAATCCATCGGCGTCCAAGCTTCTTCGCCTGCACCCAACCTCGACGGCGCCAACCAGTTAGTGTACTTGGCTCAATGCCGAGATTGCTGGAGAGATCCTTGGATCGCCAAAACGGCTTGGCGACATTCGGTCGTGCGCCAATCATGCCTCGTTGTCGTAAGACAAGAAACAGTGCGTTGATGCTTGTCTTTGTGAATTGTTCTTTTCGTGCTGGGTGAAAACCCTCTGCGTTGAGACGATCGATAATGGTCTCGCGTGGACACCCCGTGTTGTACAACTGCTGTGTTCGTTTGAGCTGTGCTTCCGAGTCTTCAAGTTCATCAATCGTGGAAACAGTTCTTCGCGTTTCATGTTGACTTGTATAGCCACCAGCCCATTTCACGGTCACTGCAAGTCGCTCGGTCCCGTCAATCACTTCGACGATAATGCGCTCGATGAGAACTCGAACGAGATCTTGACGGTCTTTATTAGAAGTTGATTCACTTTTCCAGAGGGCGCGAAAGTCTTTGGCAAGAGCCGATATCTTGTCACGCTCTTTGTCCGTTAGAGTCGTGGGCCGCTCCTGGCGAAAGCGATTGAGTTCCTCTTCTCGCTTACGCTGAATCACCAAAGCGGTTTCCCATTGCTTCTCAAGCTCGGCGGCTACCATCCTGTTACTTGGATCAACTTCTTCGTAACGACGGCGGGCAATGTCAGCCTGATACGCAGCTTGTTCAAGCGACTGCTCGTGATGGACTTCGACGCGAGCGCGATCTTTTTGAATGTCGTCACCTGCCTCCAGACTCAACTGAATTGACGCCGGCTCGAATGCTTGAAGCACCAGCTCCTCAATCAACGGCTCGAGCCAACGGCCATTAAAATATTGGCAATCTCTGTCGCCAAATTGCATATTTGCCAGGCGACAATCAAACGTCGGGATGCCATCACGATAGTGAACCGACATACTCGCTCCACACTTTCCGCATCCCACGCGTCCTGCCAGAATCGATGCTCCACGCGAAACGCCAACGCCGAATTTCGTGCTGTTTTCTGTGAGTTTTTGCTGGTTCTGCTCCCACTGTTCCCAGGAAATGTATGCGGGAACTTTATCGTGAATCAACACTTCCCAGTCATCTTCATTACGGAGGCGTCGTTGAATCGTCTTACGAGATCCGTTGTGCCCACTTGTTGTCACGCATTTGCTTCGGCCATAGACATACGCACCAGCATAGTTTGGATGGCGCAAAACATAAAGGATCGCGCTTCGATTTGCGCGATGCCAAGTTACGTTGCTTGGTTGAAGGCCATTGGGGCTTCGCCGTCCGATTAAAACATCATTGTCGTGAAAAAACTTCAGCACCGCGTAGACGCTACCTAGTTCTTCAAACTTGTCAAAGATCAATCGAACAACACCTTGGGCTTGAGCGTGAGGTTCTAGCTCAATTCCATCACGAGTTCGAACGTAACCCAGCGGTGCTTCCGCAAAGTACTCACCTCGTCTTGCTTTATTCTTTTTACCAGCGTCGAGTCGTGAACGGAGCACGTGCAATTCTGCCTCACTCATCGTCCCTTTCAAGCCGAGCAATAAACGGTCGTTGTGTTCACGTGGGTTGTAGATTCCGTCGGCATCGCCCAGCAATGCTCCGAACACGGCGCACAATTCCCAGCCAACTTAGCGAGATGCTGCGTCTCGATTTTGTTGCTGCGGAAGGGGGGAGGTGAAGGCGATCCAGTAGGCGCCCTATCACTATTCTTTCGGTGTTGCCGCTCAATCGTCTTCATGCTTCACCTCGCTTTTCTGAAGCGTCACATGAGACTTGAGAATCCGCGTTGCTGTTTTCAACGCCTTCCGTCGCGTCTGCTTGGGTAGGTGCTCCCAAAGGGCCGCTAGCTTTACTTGCTGAGCTGGAAGTGGGGGAGTTGCTGTTTCGTCGCGTCGAACATGGAGTTCCTCCTTGAACTAACCGATCATGCCAGGCTAATGCCTGCAAAAGAGCGGAAATACCAACTGCTATCGGAATATCTCCTGTCGAACATCCGATCTTTGCACCCACTTTGTGGCGCGCTGTTCTTCATCAGTTGCTCACACTCGTTG
>JAGQPC010000042.1 GCA_020426925.1 Planctomycetales bacterium
TGGCGCGACGAATGCCGATGGGTCTAGGATCGATTCGAGGATATATTCCGCGGCAGTTTGTTCCGGTCGTCGACTGGCCGCCTTGCTGCCAATGTCGTGCAGATTAGGCCCATGATGGGCTGGAAATCCCTCCTTTGCAAAATGGCACGCACCGCAGTGAGCACGGAACAGATCACGCCCCGCAACGATGTCAATGCCCTGCGTGTTTGGAGGAATCGACATCACGGCGACGGCACCAGCGAAACTGACAAGAGGCAAGACAATTGCCCAACAAAGCGATGCGCATAACGATTTGGTGACCGGTTGCGTGTTCATTCCTGGGTAGCCCGTTGTTGCTTAAGGCGAATCCGATACACGTTTTGGGTGCGTCGCGAGAGGCAATAGAACTCTCCTTTCGAACTGACGGCGATATCCACGGGCGACGTAACCGTGGCGAATGGCTCCATTTCCGTAACCTCAAATGTATCTCCCACACGCTCTAGCTTGAGTCGCAGAATCTGATTTTGCATAAAGTCAACCATATAAACGCAATTGCGATACTCATCTGGCAACGCAGGCGATGTGGCGTAGACCATTCCGAGATAGTTCGATTCGTGTTCTCCCAGCAATATTGGGGCACGAAAACCACTTGATTCGACAGATGGCTCGTTGGGTACGACGAATGGATGACCATAGTGAGCATCGCGAACCACGTGGTTCAGTTCGTCGCCAGGACTTTCGTCGACGTCGTTGTCTGTCACAAATAGCTCGCCCTCCGGACCGATCATCACTCCAAACGGATTTCGAAAGCCTTCGGCGAATACTTCGGTGCTGGAGAAATCGGGGCTGCACAGCAAAACCTTGCCTCCCCATGGGTGATCGTCTAACGCGCGGTCGTCCGGGCCTGCACTCAGAACATACAGGCTGCCATCTGCGGTGAAAGCGATACCGTTATTCTGATGCATTGTGTCAGGCCCGCGCGCTCCTGGAAGAGAGGTAACCACGTCGTCGGCGTATTCGAAATATCCATCACCGTCCAGATCTTGAAGTCGAGTGATAGCGCCCGTGTTGTCGTACGATATGCGGCCGTTTTTCGCATGTGACGCAAGGCCCGTCCGGGACACGTATAAATCACCGTCGCGTGACGCTAGGCCATAGGACCTCATCAACAGAGGCGAATCGGCGACGATTCGAGAATGGAATCTACCGGACGCGCCATTTGCCTTGAGCTCGACGATCGCGCCTCCCATGTCTCCCCAGTCTTCGAAATAGCTGTACGTGACAAAAATGCGATCGTCGTCCGAAATAGCGATGCGGATCGGCAGGAATTCAAGGTCGGCGACCTTTTCAATCATGAACTCTGCCGCATGCACGCGCACCGCGGGATCACGTTTGATGCCTCGCAGTTCCTTTACGATGAACATCTGAGCACACCCAAAAACGCCAACCAGCGACACAGCGAGTGCGCCTTGTACAACGTTATTTCGATTGAGCAGTCTGGCGGGCTTGAATTGAGACTCCGTTCGTCCGGGTACCGGCAGAACGAGCATCCAGGTAATCGCCGCAGCGCCCCCAAACGCAGCCGAAACGGCGGCGCTGAAATCTCGCTCGGAAACCAAGAACAACAAAAATTGCAAGTAATTCTGTTCGGAGTCCAGATAAAACCCGACAATCGTCGACGCGAACACTGCGGCCAGCGCCAATAAGACATTCATCAGCGACAGCATCGTTCGTCTGCGCGAGTACGCCCAAACCGACGAGAATGCGACGCAGAGGCTGTAGACCGTCAAGAAGACGCACAGGTCTTCGGCTTTCATTGGAAGTCTCTTCAGTTGAGTTGCCGAATCAATTTCACGATCGCTTCCAGCTCGCGGTCGCTCAGCAGTTTATCAAATCCATTTGGCATCGCAGAACCGCTGAAGGGAGCGATGCTAGGTTCCTCGTCGTCCTGAATCAATTCAGATGCGGGGACTTGGACGAATGACCATCCGCCTACGGTGCCACGCGTCAACAAACTGATTCCCTCATCATTTGATGAAATCAACCTGCCGACTTCGATTCTGCCGTCGTCCAGCTGTGCACGCACTTGTGCATAGGCCGGCGAAACAACCGAATTCGGATCGACGATAGATTCTCGGATGTGTTTGGCATCGGTCAGGCCCATGCCGAACAAGCATGGCGCCAACACCTGATACTCAGCATTCCGATACAACGAGTGACAATGCAGGCAGTCCGCCTTTTCTCGCAACGCGTGCTCCGCGAGCTCCATTTCGTCTCGGCGAATAACGCGAGGATCTCTCTGCGTCGAGAAGTCAGGAATCTCCAGCCGCCTGATTTCTTCGTAATTTGGTTGAGCGCCTTGGCTAGCCAAGAATGCAACGACGTCTCGAATCGTGCTCGGCTCCAGATCGTGGGCAACGTTGCGGGGCATTCCGTGTCGATTCTGAGGCGCTACAAAAGCGTCCGGATCGACAATTGATTCGAGTAGGTACTCCGCTGCGCTGAGATTTGGCTTTCGTTTCCCTGCGGTAACGCCAATGGCATATAGATTAGGTCCGTGATGCGTAGAAACGCCCTGCTCTAAGAAGTGGCACGCTCCGCAGCGGTCGCGAAACGTTGCAGCCCCACGAGACAGATTGAGCCCGTGTGACGATGCCTGAACTGACATCAGCACAATTGAAACACCCCACGCCGCCAAGGGCAACGCCAGGGAAATCACAATCAGACGCAGACATCGTGCAGTCTTCATTTGATTCATCGCTTACTCCCGGTCTGCCAATTTTGGGCGAATTCGGTAGACGTTTTGGGCTCGACGCGAGATTACAAAAAAATCACCAGATGGCGTACTGGCAATATCGACGGGCGACGGAACGGATGCAAACGGATCAACGGCAGTGACTCGATACGTGTCACCGTCTTTTTCCAGCCTAACGCGCAACACGCGGTTCTGTCGGAAATCTGTGACGTAAAGACAGTTTCGGCAGTCGGCAGGCAAGTTCGGCGACGTCGCGTAGGTGATCCCCAAGAACACGGTCTCGCGCTCACCGACAAGAATCGGGGCTTGGAAGCCAATGCTTGTGACGTCTGGTTCGTTAGGGAGTACAAATGGATGGCCGTAATGAGCGCCTTGAACAATGTGGTTCAGTTCATCGCCGGGGTTCTGATCGACATCGCTGTCAGTCGCGAACAAAGCGTCGTCTGGGCCAAAGGCCATCGCCCACGGATTGCGGAATCCTTTGGCGAAGACTTCTGGGTTCGTAAAATCCCGGCTGTATTTCAGAATGGTCCCACCCCAAGGATGCTCGTCCAGCGTGCGATCGGCGGCTCCCGCACATGTCACGAAGAGACTGCCGTCAGGAGCGAACGCGATGCCGTTGTTCTGCTGCATCGTGTCGGGCGCGCGGATTCCTGGAAGATTCGTGACGACGTCATGTGAGAACTCATAATACCCGTCGCCATCAAGATCCTTGAGCTGTGTTATCGCTCCAGTGGTCGCGTACGTGACCGTTCCAGCATTTGCCCGCGGGAAGAAGCCTGACCGCGACACGTACAAGTCACCGTCGCGGATTGCTAAACCATAAGGCCGGGCCAACAGAGGTGCCTCTGCAATGGTTTTTTGAGCGTACTCACCTGTGATTTCGTCTGGCTGTAACCGTAAGATGGCACCTCCGATTGCGCCATGTTTTCTGAAGTAGTCGTAGCAAATGAGGACGTCACCCTCTTCGCTGACCGCCAAACGCAGCGGCTGCTCTGCCAAAGTTGCAATCTTCTCTAAAGTGAACTCTGGATGGAACATTGCTACCGCATGGCGAGTAACTCCGAGAATCTCCTTCCAAAGAAACAAATGGCTTGCTCCGACAATCACCAGCATGGACATGGTCAGCAAGAGTGGTTCAAACCAGCTCCGATTCGTCTTGCTCGTCGCGGCATCTTTGGCCAGGCAACCAGGGATCCATGCAGACGCAACCGCGAAACCCATTCCAAGTGCGATCAGGGAGCTCATGTCCCGCTCGCGGATCAGATATCGCAGAAGGCCGAGATAATCCCTGGCCGGATCAACTCTTCCGCCAACCATCGTGTTAAGCGAGATTAGCGAGAGAGCAACAACTATGGGGACAAGAAACCGGATCTGCCGTCTGTGTAGCGACTGGGCGACAGCCAGTGCAGCAGCTGCGAGAAGATAGCTGGTCAAGAAGAGGTGGAGGTCGACTGTTTTCATGTCCTCGATTGCGTACCGATTTTGCTCGCTTCGCGATTCTCCAATTGCGTGCTCAAACGCTCACGTTGTGGCGCACAGGCGTCTATTCAGCAAGTCGATCCTGCTTTACCAGTATGATTCTTGACTGCTGAATGAACAGGCCTTCGTCTGAAATCAGTTGGATGGCGAGATGCTGCTGGTTGCTGGGATTTCGTTTACACCACACTCTGCTGAAAGAGGTGTGCTCATTCGGGCGGTTGAGCGATCAAGGCGCGCTCTTTTGAGCACTTTGTCGTGCGAATGGACATCAAGTCGTCTAAAAAATACGACCACCTGGCGCAACGTCTTAATTTGGATCAAGCCGACGATCCTGAACAATCGGTCTTGTGCGTTGTTTCCTGTGGTATCGCTTCGAGTGCGTAATTATGCTCGAACACAAACGGTATTTCAGTTCGCCCATTCCACGTCGGTTTCATCAACGAAACTAGTTCACACGCGAGGG
The DNA here is from genome assembly GCA_020426925.1 of Planctomycetales bacterium. GTDB lineage: Bacteria > Planctomycetota > Planctomycetia > Pirellulales > Pirellulaceae > JAGQPC01. The sequence continues at coordinate 4,680 of JAGQPC010000042.1, forward strand.
ATGGAGATTGAACGCGTAGACACCTATTATTCGCGTTTGTCATGCCCGCTCCATCAAGTTGTATTTAAGAGCGGCATATTGCTTGCAGATCAAGCAAGACCTGAACGGCCTCGACACCTTAGCTGCGACCTGTGCCGATTTGATGATGTCAACTCCGCGCGAGAGGAAACGAATGACACTTTCCCATGACTTACAACAGGATAAACAATCTCCGCAAATCAATGGGGGCGGCAAGGCGACTCGGCGACTAGAGGGAGTCAAGCAGCTTGAGTCTGCTCATCTACCGACTGTTTTTGGCGAGTTTCGCGCCACCGTGTATGAAGACAGTGCCGATCAGCGTGAGCATATGGTGCTGTGCATGGGGGATATCGCCGGCGAGCCTCCGTTAGTGCGAATTCATTCGGAATGTCTTACAGGCGACGTATTGGGGTCCGTTCGATGCGATTGCCGCGAGCAATTGATTACATCTTTGAAACGGATTTCGGAGGAAGGACGCGGAGTACTGGTCTACCTAAGACAGGAAGGACGTGGAATAGGCCTAGGCAACAAGATCCATGCTTATTCGCTGCAAGACCAAGGCCTCGACACTGTTGACGCAAACCTCCATCTCGGCTTCCCAGCCGATAGTCGCAGTTTCGCCGTAGCTGCCGAGATTCTTCGGTCACTGGGAGTTACACGCGTCCGCTTGCTCACTAACAACCCGCAGAAGATCGCAGATCTAGAGGAAGGACAGATTGAAGTCGTAGAGCGAGTCTTCCAGCAGATTGTCCCACGCCCAGAAAATCAACGGTACATACAGGCGAAAGTTGACAAACTCGGCCACATGTTTGATGACATCGTCATTCGCAAGCAGGAAACGGAATCGGTCGATCCTGATCAGAAAGTGGAATAGTCTTCACGCCGTATTAGAGGAGCTATCAGACAAGCGATTTTCAATCGGCCCTATGCCGTTTGATTCTTGAGGCCTTGACCATGAAATTAGATGACGACGAGCAACGAGTTAGCGAGACGAATATCATCGAATGCGTTCGAGCTCGTTTGAGCGAAGCTCACGGTAGTCAGGTCAATTCAAGTCAACCATTCGTCACGGTTACATATGCACAGAGCGTGGATGGCAGCATTGCTCACGCACAAGGCCAAACGTTGCAGCTCAGCAACGCCGACTCGTTCAAGTTAACTCATCAAGTCCGTGCCGCTCATGATGGGATCATGGTCGGCATCAATACGGTGATGCGAGACAACCCACGGCTCACTGTGCGTCTTGCTGACGGAGAGAATCCCCAGCCTATTGTCGTCGACGGTCGGCTGCGAATTCCTTTCGACGCGAATCTGCTGAAAGGGCCCAACCTTCGTCCGATCGTCTGTACAAGTCGTTCTGCGTGCGAGTCCAAGGAACAACGTTTGCTAGATGTTGGGGCACGCGTCGTTCGGATCGACAACCGTCCTGATGGTCTTTTGGACATGCGGCAACTTCTTCAATGTCTAAAGCGACTCGGTATTCGCTCGGTGATGGCCGAGGGTGGTGCTACGATCATCACGAGTTTGCTCACCGGCTCGCTGGCGGATCAGTATCTCGTGACCATCTCGCCACGGCTTATCGGCGGATTGCGATCTATCCAGTCACAACCTGGCACGGAGGGCATCGCCCGCTTGCATAATCTCAATTACCAATGGCTGGCAGGTGATCTGATTCTACGTGGCGATCTCGACCGCGAGACTATCTCGAATGATAGCAAGTCGGTAAGCACGCCATCGAACGCCGCCGATCGAACGGGTGCCGCGGGTGAATCGACTCATGGCGTTTCTGGCATGGGAGGTGCTAAGCTGCAATGACTTTTCCGGAACTGGTGATCGGGTTGCTCGATACTTCAGCAGAAATCGGAGATCAACGCGTCTCTGACCGCTTTCGCGGATTTACGATTTCTTGGGCTCGGTACGGCTATCAAGAGATGCTGATTGAAGCGGATTCCGTAGATGGAATTCTTGAGCAAGCGGCTGATGCGGCTGCGCGATACTGCTTCATTCTGCCTTACGGTTTCGTCTTATATGAAAAATGGCGACTAGACGACGGCGATGCCCGTGATTTCTTCCAGTGTGTTTCCGACTGGGTACAAGCGAACAGTTTTTTGGTGGCGGGAATGCTGCTTGAAAGCCACGACTCGTGGTACAGCTTCGAGCCTCACTGTTTGCTGATCGACTTGGACGAATACCGCCGATTGGGAAAACCTGCGTTTGACCTAAGAACGGATGACTCCACTGAATTACCGCGAGTACAGCCGGTCTACGAGGACGGGCGGGTTATTAAGTTGTTGCCGACCGAGACAACAGCAGCAACCAAACCGGGAGCAGCAACCAAACCGGGACCACGCGGTTCGAATTTAATAGCCGCAAGTCTCAACGCTGGTTTACCGGTCTTGTCTTTGAGCAATGAATTGCTTCGACACACCCTTGATCTCGGTGCTGGTATC
>JAGQPC010000043.1 GCA_020426925.1 Planctomycetales bacterium
TCGAACGCGCCGTATGGTGGCTGGTCCTCAGATCGCAAAATCTCTTCGATGATGACTTTCTTTTCGGTGTCAAAGTCTTCTTGCCGAAGTGAAGGCCGCATAATGTCGGCCAGCAGGTCAACGGCGTTGGACTGATATTCGGGCAAAACCGTCGCGTAGTATACGGTGTGTTCTTCACTGGTATAGGCATTCGAGTGCGAACCGATTTCATCCAGTTCTCGGTTCACATCTGCGGCAGAACGTTTCGGAGTTCCCTTGAACGTCATGTGCTCCAAAAAATGACTGACACCGGAGTTCTCTGCATTTTCGTCGCGTGAACCAGCGTTCACGAAAAAACCGATCGCCGTGGAATAGGCGTTGTCGTTACATTCCGCGATGATTTCAAGACCGTTGTCCAGCCGCTGTTCACGAAACGTCAATTGGCACCTCCAGCTCTTTTTCACCCAACGTAACTACAGTAAACCGCTGGGGACGGTTTTCATCTAAATACGTGTTGACTGTCTCGCACGTCAAACCGTCGATGATTGAACCGATCTCATCCAACGCGCGAATCCGGCCGAGATGATACCAATCTCCGGCGATCGATCCGGCTCGCGATGCGCTCGATTCCTGTTGCATGATCAACGTGCTTTTCACCCGTGCTTTTAGCCGAGTGAGTTCTGCTTCTTCAATGCCATCGCCAATTCTCCTAAGCTCGTTAATTAGCTCGTCGAGTGTTTCTTGGGCACGTTCAGTACTCGTTCCAGAGTACGCGATGACGCTGCCGCGGTCTCGAAGCGAATGACTGCTGGCGTAGACGGTGTAGCACAAGCCGAGTTCCTCGCGAATGCGAGTAAACAATCGAGAACTCATTCCGTCGCTCAAAACACCAACTGCGCCGCGTGCCTTAAAGTAATCTTCGTGTCGATACGGAACGCTGTCGTACGCAATCGCTATCTGCGTTTGGCTCGAATCGTAGGGAATATGGCTGTAGCCGCCCAACGGTGGCGATTCGTTGACGTGCGGAACCGGAGTATTATCCCAATCGGCGAACAAGCTTGAGACGTGGTCGAGCAATGAATTCCATTCAATCTTTCCCGCGACGCTGATGATGGCGCCGTCTGGACGAAATGTCTGCTGGTACTGATTGCGAATATCTTCGATGGTTGTCCTTTGCAGTCCCGCCTCGTCGCCCTGTGCCGACCTTCCCCAAGGTTGGCCGTAGTGGCGTTCGCGAAGGGCTTGAATAGCCTTTGCAGCAAGGTCGTCTTCTGTTGCGAGCAACTCTTGGTAGCACACCATTCTGGCGTCTTCCAGTTGCTCCGCGGGCAAGTGTGGGCGCAAGATAAGATCGCCGTAGATCGAAAGCGTGTCACAAATGTTTGACGCCAGCGTCGCGCCACCAAAACTGGCGTGATTGGCAGACAGTGACACAGAACGATCGACGCCAAGCCTGTCCAAGTCCTCGACGAACTGGCGACTCGTTCGATCACCGCAGCCTCGCTGCAGCATCTCGCATAAGAAATTGCTAAGTCCAAGATGATCGTCTGGGTCGTGTGAATATCCCGACGGAATCAAGACAGCAAATGCGGCCGATTCTAGCCAGTCCATTCGTTCGGCAAGCAGGACCAATCCATTGTCAAAAGTGTGTGAATACTGCGTCTGCGCCAAGTTGCAGGTCTTTCCTTGCAAAATATATCGGACACGTTATGCGTGCTGCGTCAACGAGGACGTCAAGCCATTCTTCTCGCAACAACCGGCTCACCGTACGAAGAACGTCACGCCAAATCGGAGCAAGATCGGCGACAACATAAGGCCGCCGCTAGGTATACGCAACCTCAACTGCCTTGTAGACGGTTTTTGTGCGGCGAAAACCAATTGCTTGATACAGTTCCAAGGCACGCGAGTTTTGTGTCGTCACTTCTAACGAAGCTCGTCGGACGCGAGAATTGGCCATTGCACTCAGCGCTTGAAACAACAATCTGGTACCCAACCCGCGGCCTCGATGCTCCGGTGTAATTCCCAAATTCTGAATTCCGCCGATAGACAGCCCGAATCGTTCGCGAGTCACGATCGCTTGGACCGTTCCGCAATAATCGATTCGACCAACGTACGGCATGCGGTGCATCAGCAGCCACGTAGCCTCTGGATAAAAACCTGGTTTGTTGGATATCTCTCGCATCAACCGCAAGCAACCGCCTGCATCGCCCAGGCAGGGAAAAACCTGCGAGTCGACTTCGCCTGCGAAGCTACGACATTTGACGTCAGCGTGAGCTTCCAATAACGACTCGTGCCACGGAACCAACTCATAGCCTTCGGGAAGCTCAACGCACGCACGTGCAAATCCGCGTAGCGAAAGCTCCATTCGAAATCGTTTGTAGTAAGTAACACCCATCGAAGTCACGCCGTAGATTCGAAGCCGAACTGATTATTTAACTTATCCCTACTTTTGGACGAGGTCAATTCAAGGAAGTTACGCGATGAAGAATTATCGGAATTGCCTTTGTTTCGGCACATATGTCCGCCGGTCGATCAGGCAAATCGTTGCGACCGGCGGTTTTCCAATTGCCGTCAACGTCACGAGGGTTCATACCGCTGCTCGCCAGCGCGACGCCCGAGGTTTCCATATCGATGATAATTATGGCTGATACTTTGCTCCTGCAGATACCACAGCAATTCGATGCGACCTTCGTCCAACACCGGCCGGTCGGCGATATGGACGGATTTGCCAATCACAGCTTTGCGAATCGTCCGGTTGACCGAGTTCGGTGATGAATAGCGGAGTCGGCCAATTTGCTGCGCGTTGATAGCTTCCACGAGCGACTCGTCTGACTGTTCGATAAACTCCAAATCGGCGGCCCAGCTCTCGGTAAGTTCGTGCAGGACCTCGACCGGATCGAGCGGAGTATCTGGCATTGAGTTCACGATTGCTCGACAACCGGCCGCTTTCGCTGCCGCTGCTCGCGCAAAAATGTCATACCAGTCGTCGTTAGGCGTGACGCGTATACACAGCATGTGTACCGGCAAATAGCGCCGATCGTTGTCCTGTCCAATCAGCTTAAAGTGATCGTGCTGCACGCCAAATTCAGTCCTTGCCCAATAGTCATAGCTCTGAATGGCATGAATCAGTCGCTCGATGTCTTGCGGCTCCGCGTTCAATCGTTTTGCTAGTCTAGGTTTTGATGACAGCTTGTTCAGAGCTTTTGCAAACTGCTTGAGCTGTTTGTTATGAATCTCGCCGTCATGCTGCGGAGTGGCAGCGTTTTCGAATTGCATCAGTTGAGCCACATAGTTCGGCCCTCCGGCTTTGATTCCTGGGCCGAAAGCGGACTTACCCATTCCGCCGAATGGCTGCCGCAACACGATCGCGCCGGTTGTCGGTCGGTTGATATAAAGATTGCCGGCGCGCACGGCTGAAAGCCAGGTTTCCTGCTCGCGAGAATCAAGACTCTCCAAACCTGAAGTCAAACCGTAACCTGTTGCGTTGACCGCTTCGATCGCCTCAAACAGCCAGCGATAACGCATCACTCCGAGGATCGGGCCGAAGAACTCAGTCTGATGCGTATAGCTTCCCGCACTGACATTCCATTTTATGCCTGGCGAATACAGACATGGATTCCCATCGATTCGCTCCGGCATTAACGCCCAGGACTCACCTGGCTCCAATTCCTTGAGCCCTCGTTCGAGATCGCCTGACGGTGGGCTGTTGAGTGGTCCGATTCTAGTCTTTAAATCCCACGCCGATCCGACCTGCATGCTACTCGCCGCATCAACCAACGCGTCTCGAAAGTCTTCGTCCTCGAAAACTTCATCTTCCAAAAGCAGCAGCGAAGTCGCAGAACACTTTTGGCCACTGTGGCCAAATGCCGAATGCAAAACGTTTTTGATAGCTTGGTCACGGTCAGAAAGAGCCGAAACAATCGTGGCATTCTTGCCGCCTGTTTCGGCGAGCAGCTCAATTGTCGGCTTGTGATGCAACATCCGTTCGGCAGTGTTCGTGCCTCCAGTGAGAATGACAGTATCGACATCGTCGTGCGCAACAATGTGCTGCCCGACGCTAGCTCCGGAGCAGGGAATTAACTGGAGAACTTCCCGCGGCACGCCCGCCCGATAGAAACATTCGCACAATTCGTGAGCGACCAGCACTGTAGTGGACGCTGGCTTTAGAATCACAGTGTTTCCCGCCGCCAATGCCGCACAGATCCCACCACACGGAATCGCAATGGGAAAGTTCCACGGAGAAACAACCACGACGACACCGTTCGGCCGGATCGCGACACTTTGAAGACGCTCGAATTCTCGCGCAGTCGCCGCGTAAAATTCGGCGAAGTCGATCGCTTCCGAAACTTCAGGATCGCTCTCCGCAATCGTCTTGCCACCATCTGCAATCGCGACACCGATCAAGTCGGCTCGAGCTTTTCGCAATTCGTTTGCGACATTGCGAAGAATTGCGGCTCGCTGGTCGTCCGGCATGGATCGCCAATTCGTTGGGTCGGATTTTGCACATTGAATTGCCGCTTCTGCATCCTGCAAATTGGCCTGTTTGTAACAGCCAATGATGGTTCCTGGTCGAGACGGATCGAGGCATTCAAAGGTGGTACGTTCCGCAGTTATTTCGGTACCTGCGACAAACAGGGGAATCCGCACGCCATTTGCGTCTCGGCGATCGAACCACCTCTCGACGATCGATTCAGCCCACTCGGTATTCTGGGGCAACGAAAAATCAGTGTCGGGTTCGTTGCAGAAACTGTCTAACTCTAACCGTTCGTGAGAAACAACGAACTCTTCGGTTAGACGATTTTGCTTACGCCGAGGTGTGGAAGGCAGCTGATCGATCAGACTGAACGAATCGAGGAACCCTTGCTCCAGGTTCGTCCACGCTTCGGAATCAACGGCGATGTTGAACGCGTGCCTCAGAAAGTTCTCTTCGCCTGTGTTTTCGTCAAGACGACGCACGAGATACCCGATGGCGTTGATAAACGCTTCGCGGCCGCACGCCGGTGCGTACAGCAGTAGGCTGCTGGTTAACTCGTGCAATGCGCGACGCTGATGATTCGCCATCCCTTCCAGCATTTCGAACTGAATATCCGCGAACACGCCATGATGGACAGACAACGCTAGACCGTACGCCAAATCAAAAAGATTGTGCGATGCGATCCCTGGCTTCACGGCGTGGATATTCTCGGGGCGCATGGCGAACTGAACCATGCGTTTGTAGTTCGCGTCAGTTTCACGTTTCGTCTTGAATGGTGCCTGCGCCCAGCCGTGAATGGAAGCTTCGACACGTTCCATTTCCATGTTCGCACCTTTTACGATTCGCAACGTTATCGGCGCGCCGCCGTTTTCAACTCGCGCCCGCGCCCACTCCGTGATACGCTTCTGCATCGCACTGGCGTCCGGCAAATAAGCCTGAAGAACGATCCCTGCCGAGACATTTTCGAGTCCTCGCCGATCGAGCGTCTGCATGAAAACGTCTGCCGTTAGCGGCATGTCACGATACTCTTCCATATCCATGTAGACGAACTTTGGAACGCGAGTTCCGTCAGATCGAACGAACATGGCGCGGGCAGCTGCGCGGTAGAGCAGCTCCATGCGGTCACACATGGTTCTGACCGACGCGGCTCGACCGATCGTCGAGATCTGCGAATAGATGGTTGAGATCTTTACCGAGACAACTTCGATTTCGGGCAACTGCAATGCCGCGAGATACTGTTCGAGTCTACGCTTGGCTTCGTCCTCACCGAGAATCGCTTCGCCGAGAAAGTTAACGTTCATGCGAACGCCTTCATCACGTCGAGCTTCCAAATGCGCCCGGAGTAAATCTGGCTCGGCAGGCAGGATTACGTTGGAAGTTTCTCGTCGCATCTGTTCTTTGACCAGCGGAACGGCAACGCCCGGCAAGTAATTTCCGAACGACTGAAACCCTTTCAGCATCGTGCGTTCCATTGGGCTGAAGAACCGTGGGATTCCCTGGACATCCAATATATGTACGAGTTGCTCAGCGGCGCGCCCCGCTTCTTCAGAACGGAACGCTTGATCGGTCATTTGCGTCAATGTCACTTTGTCGGTCGGATTTTGGATCATCCGATCGAGTTCCGCTTGTTGCTTTTTCTCAGCAGGAGTTTGCAGTTCCTGCGCGCGACGCTGAAGAGCTCGCGCGATCACCAATGCCTTCTGGACCGTTTCATCATAAGGCGACGAATCGTCCGGCGAGAAATCTTGCCACAGTGCGTGAACGGCATTTTCCACCGATGTTTTTGCTGCGGAGTTGTTCACATCTGACCTCAAATTCGAAAAAGTTCTGAGTTCGGCAGAGGGACTGTCCAGTGCGTGGTGTCCGCGTTCACGCCCATGCAATATTATGCCGCTAGGCGAATCACACATAGACGGAGCACGTTTTCATGAAACGATCATTGGTTCTTCTAGTCCTTCTCACAACAGCAAACGCCACGATTGCACAGGACAATTGGCCGCGATTTCGCGGGCCCGGAGGAAACGGCGTCGTCGCCGATGACGTTCGGCTGCCAGAAACTTGGGATAAGACAGAGAACATCGCGTGGGTTGCAGACGTGCCAGGACTTGGTTGCTCAAGCCCGATCGTTTGGGGAAACCGAGTTTTCGTAACGGCGGTTATCAGCGAGGAAGAAAACACGTTACCGTCGAAAGGGCTTTATCTTGGGCAAGGCGTGCGTGACCCAGCGAAGGGTGTGCATCATTGGATGGTCTATTGTTTCGATCGCGATTCCGGAAAGGAATTGTGGAAGCACGAGCCCCACACTGGCGAGCCAGCCATTCCCAGGCATCCAAAGAGTAGCTACGCGGCTGAAACTCCAACAACCGACGGCGAGCGACTGTACGTTTTGTTTGGCGACGTTGGGCTCTACGCCTACAACTTGGATGGCGAACAAATTTGGCAGAAAGAGATCGAAGCGAAAAAGACTTTCTTCGACTACGGCGCTGCTGGCTCGCCGGTGGTTCATGACGGCCAAGTGTTTGTCATCTACGACAATTTAGAAGACTCGTGGATCGCCGCTTTTGATAGCGCCACGGGGAATGAAAAGTGGCGGACCAGCCGGGACGAAAAACGTTCGTGGGCGACACCGTTGGTTTGGCAGAACGAAATGCGAACCGAAATCGTCGTAACCGGTTTGAAAAAGAATCGCTCGTATGACCTGAACGGCAATCTGCTGTGGGAATTCGATGGAAACATGTCCAACTTGGTGATTCCGTCTCCGTTCGCTGCTCATGGAATGTGCTACTTATCTGCGGGCTACGTTGGCGACAAGAACCGACACACATTCGCGATCAAGCCGGGAGGCTCAGGCGACATCGCAACAAAAGAAGAGTTCGCAGAAAACGATTTTATCGAGTGGTTCCAACCACAAGCGTCGGCCTACAATACAACGCAGATTGTTTACGGCGACTATCTTTACACGATCTACGACCAGGGCTTTATCACTTGCCACGATGCAAAAACTGGAGACGAAGTCTACGGCAAACAGAGATTCTCGCCTCGCGGATCATTCACGTCATCGCCATGGGCTTACAACGGCAAAGTCTTCTGCATCAGCGAAGACGGTTTGACGTACGTCGTAAAGCACGGACCCGAGTACGAGCTGCTGGGCACGAATGATCTGGACGAATTCTGCATGGCGACACCGGCTGTAAGCGATGGTCGCCTGTACGTGCGAACTCAATCGAAACTTTATTGCATTACGAATGGCCAATAGCGGAGTGCTGTGCGTGTTGGCGCAAGCGTCAGCGCGATGCCTTGTCGATAAAGCACCGGTCGGCAAAATCGAGAAACTGTTTCCAATCTTCTGGAACGGATTGATGACCTTGCGAGTGGTAGTGAAAGCCGAGTCGACCAGACACGATTGGCTGATCGAGCGGCGGAAGCGAGTCTGCTCCGAGACCTTCCACGCCGAGCAGCTTATACACCGGTTCGGCAGCAACGATCGAAAGGAACTCGCCCTTGGGGTCACTCCATTGATCGCCGATTCCGCCATTCACGTAAACAGGACGCGGCGCGATCAGCCCAATCAGCATGTGCTGGTCGACGGGTAACTCGTTCCACCTTCCAACCCAGTTTTGAAGATTCCCTGCGAACTGCCAGTGAAAGTTTTGCGCCATGTCGTCCAGCGTTTCGCCCCAGTCTCGGCGAATCAATGCAGCTCCCATCGCGCCGGGTACGACGCTGAAAACGCTGGCAATGCGTTCGTCCTTCGCAGCGGCCCACAGCGCCGTCTTGCCTAGTCGCGAAGCGCCCGTGATTGCGATGCGTTCTTTGTTGATCCCATCATCCGTTTCCAAATAGTCGATCACTCGACTCGCTCCCCAGGCCCACGCGCTGATCGTCCCCCACTGATCGGCGGCCGGTTTTATCTCGCCATCCGATAGCGTTAAACCAATGACGCTTTGATCGAACTGGTTCGGACGGTCGGGCTGAATGTCGCCGTAACCGATCTGAGCAAACGCCCAACCGTGAGCGAGAACTTCGGCAATCGGGTCAAATCGAGGCTGTCCGTCCCCACCTCGGCGAAATCGAGCTGGAATTTCGCCGCTGAAAAACGAGAGGTTCAATAGAACAGGAACTTTGTCTTTTGCATTCTTGGGCACGTGCAACGTGACTCGCAGCTTCGGCGCACTGACGTTGCTCTCCGGCCCAACTACACCTTCGATAGTCTTTGTGATCGCAGCATCTGGTCGAGTCGAAGTGCTCGTCTCCACGACTTTCCAAGTGACCGAAGGCGCGTTTTCGGGAACTCGTCCGTAAATCTGTTCTTCGTAGAAATTGAGTATTTCGGCTCTGCGATCTTTCCATTGCGCGGCGGTTGTGACCGTGCGACCGTCCGCCGTTTTCAGCGGATCGGGAAGCGAGTACGCAGGCACTTTAGCCTCGTCGTAGTTTGAAACATGACCAGATCGCTTAGCGAACCGCACTGGATTCCCTTGTAGATCGCGACCTCCAAGAAACCGCACGTTGTCTGCGCTGCCGGACGTCCCGGCCGGACGCACGTCGTGTCGAAACAGTGCGGGGGCAAGCGTTGCCAAGTACGTTCTCCAAATGTGATAGTTGTGAACGCCTTCCGTCCGATGAAACAAATGATTAACCCGTTTTTCTGTGAGAGCGGCCACGAACGCTTCATTTCGCTCAAAAAGAAAATCGTCACGTCCGCAACCGAGCCAAAACAGATCGAGTGCGGTGTTGACACGCTCAGCGTCGCCCAGGATTTCAGTAACTTGCTCCGAACCTTCTTGCGGCACGGCACCGCTGAACGATCCGATCGCGCAGAACTGGTCGAGATTCCCCAGGCCAATTGTGATCGCTTGTCCACCTCCCATCGAAAGACCTACGATGGCCCGATCCTTCTGAGTCGTGAGGACTCGGTACTTGCTTTCGACCAGCGGCATTATGTCGTTTAGCAGGTACTTTTCGAATAATTCCGTGTTCGTGCGTTGCACTTCACGCGGCGAACCGTGCGGAACGGCATGGCCGAATGGCATCACGACGATCATTGCTTCGGCGTAATCGCGGGCAATCAAATTGTCCATGACGAAGTTCGCCGCACCGATCATGACCCAACCAATCGCTGTGTCGTTCGAACCGTGCAGCAGATAAAGCACTGGGTACTTTCTGTCGTTCTGTTTGTGATAATCTGGTGGCGTGTAGACCGAAAACCAACGCGTGTCTCCAAGCGTCTTCGAGGCATGAAAGTTCAGCTCGACATTTCCATGAGGCACAGTGCCCGCCTGCCAGATGGCGTCACCTGGCATGTGGAAGAACGATCCCGAACGAGACGCTCGGAGTTTGACCGACGCGTTTTCTGGATCTGGAACTTGCACTCCGTCAACTTCAAAACCATAGATATGATTGCCAGGCGGAAACGGCCCGGCGGTCACGCTCCAGATGCCGTCTTCGCCTTTCATCATCGGCAGCTCGTCGTCTCGCTTGAGCCAATCGCCAAGCACTAGTACCTTATCCGCTTTCGGCGCCAGCACTCGAAACGTGACGCGAGCGTCATCGTGGACTTCTGGGGACACGACTGCTCCGTGAAGTTGAATGGCGAACACTAAAATCGAAATGACTTGAACTGCTGCAATGCGTGAATGTGCCACTGTGGACTCCTGTTGTGTTCGAGGTTTGTTGCCAGATTGTATCCAATTTCCACGGGCGTGCTTCTCGATTTGGAGAGCAACACGCCACTACATCTCGCACAACGGGTTGCTTTCGCGAACGTCGATCTCGTACCGAACTGACGCCGCGATGATCGTAAACGGCAACCGCCAGTGGATCGAATTTGAAGTGCCAGCTGAAGTTAAACTGGATTTTCGCGAAACAGGCAAAGACTTTTTCGCGACGGGGAAAGCGAGATCTGGATTTGTTGCGGTAGCGAATTCTCAGCTCATGATGCAGTGTGCCTAGTCGATTTCGCGATTTTCAGGTTTCAGTGTAAGCTCGACCTCTGAAACGATGTGGTACATTCCTCAACTATGTTTGCAGCGGAGATGCGCTCGCGGGACGCGAATGAGTCGAACTTTTGTCTCAGCTATACGGAAGCGGCCTCGAGCGCAACTTCCTTCACTAAGGCAATCAGTTTCTTTTGTTCAATCGGCTTGGTGATGTAGTCGTTGCAGCCCGCGTCAAGACATTTCTGACGTTCTTCGGCCATCGCATGCGCCGTCAGCGCAACAATTGGGCCGGTGTACCCTGCTTCTCTGAGTTTCGCCGTGGTCTCGTATCCGTTCATCACCGGCATCTGCATGTCCATCAGAATGATTCCGTACGGCTGATTATCTGTCGTTGCATCCATGGCGAGGTCATACGCAATCTGCCCGTTTTCTGTAACGGCGACTTCGGCTCCTGCCTTTCTCAATACAAACCCGATCAGGCGTTGATTGTCGAACCCATCTTCAGCGAGGAGCACGCGGATACCTCGGAGTGAAGGCGAAGCCTCGCTTGTCACCTGGACGTCGTCACAATTCGAAATGGAGGGGCGTTCGATGGGAGCTTCCATTAACTGCACGTCTGCAAGCGACCCGGTAGCGATCCGTAGCGAAAACGTGCTTCCCGTGCCTATCTCGCTAGACACAGAAATATCGCCGCCAAGGCCTTCAACTAGTCGCTTACAAATGGCGAGCCCCAGGCCTGATCCGCCAAATGTTCGAGTCATCGAGCTGTCCGCTTGCGTGAACGGCCGAAACAGTTTCTGGATGTTTTCCGGCGTAATGCCGATGCCAGTGTCGATGATGTCAAATTCAAGTTGCGGCTTCATGCCCGGTTCGTTTAGCAACCGAGTAACGATGTCGACCGATCCAGATTCTGTGAATTTAATTGCGTTTCCCAAGACATTAGTCAGAACCTGACGCAATCGCGTCGGATCGCTGCAAATTGTTTCTGGAAGGAGGCCGTCGTATCGCACGTTCAGCGGTAGTCCCTTTGCCGTCGCTCGTACCCGCATTAGCGATGTCACTTCCTCAACGATTTTGACCGGTGAACAAATAATGCATTCCGTTTCCAATTTGCCGGCTTCAATCTTGGACAAATCGAGAATGTCATTGATCAATGAAATAAGGTGCTTGCCGTTCTTTTGGATAGTTGAAATGGCGTCGACATCCTCCAGCTTTGTGGCGGTCTGAGACAGGATGTCAGTGAACCCAAGAATGGCAGTCATTGGAGTCCGAATTTCGTGGCTCATGTTGGCAAGGAATTCGCTTTTGGATCGGCTCGCTGCTTCGGCAGCTTCTTTGGCGATAATCAAATCCGCTTTTGCCTGCTTTAATTCGGCAATTTCTTTCACGGTGGACAGATCGCGGACGATACCGATGAAAAGTCGTTTACGCTCTACGCCTGCACTGCTGGATTTCAACAAAACTTCGCTGAGCGTGAGATGGATTGGAAATGTGCTGCCATTCTTGCGTTTGCCAACGGCCTCTCGACCCTCGCCAAGAATATGCCTGATGCCGGTTCGTCGGTAACGCTGCATGTAGCCGTCGTGCTCCTCTCGATACTGCGACGGCATCAGCATGCTTACATTCTGCCCAATTGCTTCATCGGCCGCATAGCCAAACATTTTTTCTGCGGCAGGATTGAATTGCTCGACTATCCCGAAGTCATCTGTAACCACGACCGCATCGACCATCTCTCCAAAGATCGCTTGATATCGTTCCCCGGACTCCACAAGCCCATCGTGTGAGCCCTCAAGTTCTGCTCGCTGGCGAGCGATTGCTTTCATCTCGCCAACACTCTGATTTATCGCGACAGTCAGGAATGCGTTTTCAAACACAACCCATGCGGCATGTTCACATACGCGCCAGGGACTCGCTGACAGTACTCCAAACACCGTTTGTGGATAAAAAACGCCCCGCACAAAATGATCCGCGGATACAACAACGGTGGCCGACACAAGAACCCGCCAGTCTCGGTAGCAAGCGAGAACTGCCAATGATCCAAAGACGTGGAAGTGCGTTTCGATGCGACCACCTGACAGGTGAATCAGCAACGCCGACGTCAACATTTGACTGATTGCGATCACATGGCGCGTCAGCTTCGTTCCGGCACAAGTGGACGCTAGGAAAACTGGAAGGAAAGAAATCAAACCGCCCAATAGCGTAGCAGCCCACACGTGAACATGGGGCTCGCTGTAAACTCCGGCCCAGGTTCGAGGTGACAACCAAGATGCGACAACCACGCCGGCGCACCATTGCAAGATCATCAGTCGGGCAAATAGGCGATCCGTTCTCTGGCAAATGGCCAACTGATTCTCTCGAAAGAGATCCGCTGCGCGTTGTGAGACACTCGGTCGTTGTGCTATTGCTGACAAGAACCTTGCTCCTCTATCACGCGGCAATCTCTGGGGTCTGCTATCGGACACCCAAAAGTAAACGCCCAGCTCGCGGTCGCGGTGCCGTCTGACAGGATCGATTCAATTGCGATTCTGCCAGCGTTGTCTCCGGAATGACCTCGTGCCGGTGTAATGCCGCCGTTGAACAGCAACCGGCCATTCGCTGCGTACAATAGTGCCTGCCCAGAAGTGTGAGCTTGAAACCGTGCTGCCTCCAAGCCGTCTTCGTCAGAGGTGACTTGGACGCCGGGAATGGACTCCGCTGAAGCCCATAGATCAGTTTTGCTCCACTCCTCGGCGGCATCCGAAGGCTGGAAGAAGAGCACACGTGCGTCGACGCGATCGGGGCAGTGAGCCAGGATGAGCGCCAACTCACCGATGCTTGCACGTGTGCAAGGACAACGCGGGTGTGCAAACATCAGTAGTGTTGGGCGTTGCGAGAACCTTGGTATTTGACTGTCTGCGGGCCAAACCGCCGGAGGCCGACTTGGTTTTCCCGGTGTCGAGCTGTACTGACAGAGACAGAACATGCCGCTTCCGACCACGATCAGCCAAACAGTCAGCATTGTTGTCATTCCCAGACGCCAAAATCGCCTGGAGTGCGTCTGGCTTTCCTGAACTGCTGAGGTATTCCTCCTGTTGCAGGTCGCGGTGATTTGAGCCGGGGTTGGGGAGTTGTCGATTGGTTTGGACGTATGTGATTGATTCATCCGATCATGTTGCCCCACGCTGCCTGCATCACAGACTTGTTCAACGGCCCTTTCTAAACGACGCATTTGCTACAATTACTATAGGCTAGGCTGGTCGAGTGAAATGGAATTGAGACCGTGGGCAAAGATGTGGATTTCCACGCGATGCGGAAGCGTCGGTTTAGGGGAGCCCCTTTGCTAGTAGGCATTCGACAAGTTGCTCGCCAATCTTACGCGGGTAGCCCGTTTTTTTCTGCGGTGTCCCCTAGAGTTACCGCATCCATCTATGAAACCATCTGGCTTGCCAAGAAGCAGTATCCTACCTCCTCGATTGTTGCCGCAGTGCGAAATGCCTACTTGGAAACGCGGCAGAAATGCGTTGAGTAACGCTGAGACGTAGCACGTCAAAAGGAAATTGCCAGCCTGTCAAGTCTCGCGAGACGTTAGACCAAGCAGCGTTCCAACCGATTTCGCGATTGCCAGGTTTAAGTGTAAACTCGACAACTATTAGGCGATGCGATGCATTGCTTCATATTACAACAACAAAGGCGTGGCTACTCGCGGATTTCACGAATGACCCTCTCACGATTTGTCTGCACGACGATTTTTTCGCTTCTTGTCATGTCCAGCCATGTTAAGGCTGAAGAGCCACTGCTGGCATATGTCGGAACGTTTAGCTCGCCGCTGACGGACGTACTGCCAACGCAAGTTGACTTGCCACCGGGCAATGGCCAAGGCATCCACATTTTCGCGGTTGATCGAAGAACCGGTGCGATGGCGCAGGTCGGCGAGTTCCGCATGGGCACGAGCCCAAGTTGCCTGGCTATCAACGAATCGGGCACTCGTCTCTATTCAGCTAACGAGACCGATCGAGCGGATGGAACCAGCGAGGGAACGGTCAGCTCGTTCGCAATCGATCGCGCAAGTGGAAATCTCAAGCTACTGAACACAGTGAAGTCAGGTGGTGCAGGGCCGACCTATGTCTCTATTCATCCAGGAGGTCGGTACCTACTTGTGGCAAACTACTTTGGTGGGTCGGTGAGCGTTCTCCCAATTGCAAATGACGGCAAGCTTGAACCCGCTTCCGATGTCAAAAACGATGATGGGCAGATTGGGCCCACGACAGCAACGCATGCGCCTCCCGGTAGTTTCGCGATCAGCGGACACGACCGCACTCATGCGCACATGATTCAAGCCGATGCTTCAGGCCGATTCGTGTTTCACGTCGATCTGGGACTCGACAAGATCTACTCGTGGAAATTCGACGACAAGGAAGGACGACTAAGTGCAAACAATCCACCAACGATTTCAGTTCCGCCTGGCGATGGACCTCGCCATTTTCATTTTCATCCAAACGGAAAATGGTTCTATTGCATTCAAGAAGAAGGCTCGACAGTCACGGTGTACGACTACACTCAGAGTACTGGTCAGCTGAGCGAGAAGCAGACGCTTTCCACACTGCCAGCAAGTTTTGCGGGCAGTAATTTTTGTTCAGAGATACTCGTCTCGCACGATGGCAAATTCGTGTACGCCGGGAACCGGCTTCACGACAGCGTTGCGATTTTTTCGGTCAAGGAAGACGGCACGCTTAACTACCAAGGCGAAGTCTGGACGCAAGGTAACTATCCTCGCAGCTTCACTTTTGATCCGACCGGCAATTTTCTCTACTGCTGCAACCAGCGAAGTGACAATGTTGCCGTGTTCAAAGTCGATCGATCGAGCGGCAGTCTCGAGTTCACCGGTTATTTCGCACCGGTAGGCAATCCTTCTCACGTGGTATTTCTAGACTTGGGCACATAGTCGGCGTCTCACCTATTTGCCGGCTCGCACCAAGCTTGAACGCGAACGTTCAGATTGCTTGCGATTTTAGCCAGAACCTGAACTGTCGCTGACAATGCGCTCGACGCGCTGGTGACTGTAGCTATAATCGTCACACCAGACGAGTGGTCACATGAAAGCACAACTAGGGGGCAAGAGTATGCGTACTAATGTTCGCAAACGCACGACGCGACAATTTGAATGCCTTGAGAAACGCGAACTGTTAGCCGGGGACCTGATCAATGCGGGGCTTCGTGACGCACCTCAGGACGCAGGAGCCGCCCAAGCCCAAGCCCCCGTCGCCAACATCATCGACGGAGTCGAATCAGCAACAAATTTGCCATGGATGGTTTCACTTCAGTCAACTTTTTTCGAAGACCACATGTGCGGCGCATCATTGGTCGCGCCGGATGTCGTCGTAACAGTCGCCCACTGCGTCGAATTCTCCACCGCTGACGAGCTGTCAGCTGTCATTGGACAAAACGACTTGGCTCAGCCATTTGAAGAGTCCATCAGGGTCTCCGAAATAATCTCGCATCCCAATTACGATCCGTTGTCGCTCGACTCGGACGTGGCGGTACTACTGCTGAGTCGCGCGTCCACCCACGAGCCGATTCCGCTGGTAACAAATGCGACAGCTCATCTGACAGACGTGGGCAAGCAGGCGACAGTTTTTGGTTGGGGAGAGGACGATGACGGGTTCTTCCCAACGCGTCTTAGACAGGCCACAGTTCCGATCGTGTCGAATGATCAGGCCAACGCCTGGCTAGACGATGAAGTCACCGAGGCCATGATCGCGGCCGGTCACGCGAACGGAGGAGCAGACACCTGCTACGGCGACAGCGGCGGGCCGATGGCCGTCACAGACGACGATGGCAACTTTCATCTGGCAGGAATTACGAGTTGGGGCGAATCGTGCGGAGGCCCTCAAAGTCCTGGGGTCTACACACGAATTTCTTCTTTTGCTGATTGGATTTCCGACGTCGGCTTTGTGACCTCAAAAGGTTCGATTCGCTTCGGAGCCTACTCTGCGTACGTTTCAACTTCCGCCACAGTCTCGCTGACTGATTCTGATTTGGCAGGCTTGGAGTCCGCCATAGTTGAGGTACGTGCACCATCGGGCGATTCAGAAACGATCGAATTGACACCAACTTCCGATGCTGGACGATTCCAAGCCACGCTGCGGTTTCAAGAAAATGCAACTTTTGAAACCGGCAACGAAATATTAGAAGTCCTCGACGGAGATATTCTGGAAGTCGTCTATCACGACGCTGACGACGGCACGGGAGCACCTTCAGATGTGCGAGCTTCCATCGAGATGATCGTCGATGATCATGCTGACAATTCGCGTGGCGCCACTCCAATTCAGGTGGACACGGCAGCAAGCGGCGAGCTTGAACTCGACGGCGACGAAGATTGGTTTTCGGTCGAATTGGAATCGGGTGCGTTTTACGAGTTCAAGGTCACTCTGAATGGCGAGCTGACGGAGTCTACGTTAGACCTCTATGACGCCAACGAAAACCAGATCAACAGTGCAGACTTGTACTCCGACCTTGGGAACGGCGGTGCGGCGTTATCCCTCGTCACTCAAGAATCGGGCACGTACTACCTGTCAATGTGGTCCTATTGGTCAACGGGCCCGTACGAACTGCTGGTTGAAAAATCAGAATTGCCGCACGCCCGAAGAGTCGCGGTACCTTCGACGACGTCTGGCCAAATTCGCAACGAAGTCTTTGATCGTTTTGAAATCGAGCTTGAAAAAGGTCAATCGTACCAGATCAGCACACGACTGCTGCAACTCCCCGACTCGGTCCTCGAGCTGTACAGCAGCACGTATGACCTGATTGCGTCGAACGATGATTACGGTGACGGACTTGCGTCTTCGATCATATTTACTGCGCCAGAGTCAGGCATCTATTACGTTCATGTCGACAGTTTTGACGGCCAAGATGGCAGCTATCAGTTCATCGTGGAGCAATACGAGCCAACCACGATAACCGTCCCGTCTCGCACGACAGGCACGCTCGCTTTCGATTCAGAAGATCGCTACCAGTTCGACGCAATCGCTGGCACGATCTACGAAATTGAAGTCGAACTTGGATCTCTTTTCGACTCGACGCTCGAAATCTTCGATCAGCTCGGTCAATCTGTCGGCTACGACGACGACGGAGGTACTGATTACGGTTCGAAACTGATCTTCAGACCGACGGAAAGCGGTAAGTACAGCATTATCGTGGGAGGTTTCGGATTGGACGGCACCTACGTGCTAGACGTTTCCACTGTCGAAATTCAGCCGTCCGTTCCTACCGCTGTCGCAATTCCCTCAAGCACCAGCACGGACATTCGCAACGAGTTCGAAATCGATCGTTTTACATTTCCGGTCATTGCCGGAGTTGAGTATTTCGTCTCAGCTTGGTTGGTAGGTCTAACCGGCGCCAGCGTGACAGTTTACGATGAGAATTCAACCGTCATTGCCACTGATGTTGAAACACTTCCCAATGGAACTGACCGCCACAGTTTTGTTCCATCCACCAGCGGCTCCTACTTCGTCGACGTTTCAGGAGAACAAGGGGATACAGGATCTTACGTGTTCAGCGTTGGCTATGCTGAAGAAGACGATCATGCCGACACATACACTGACGCAACACCTCTGCCTTTGCGAGCACCCGAAAGCGGCAGGATTGGATCACCAGAGGATCAGGATTGGTTTTCGTTTGAAGCGGTACAAGGCACTGTCTACCACATCACGGCAGAACCTACTGGTTTGGTTGATCCAGTTTTGGCACTATACGCTCCAGACGGCAGGATCCGACTCGAGCGAAACGATGACGCACACGGCACTCTTGGTTCTCAGATTGTGTGGCAAGCCAACACGACAGGAACGTACTATTTGCTCGTCGACGCAGTAACGGCAAGTGACGTTGGCGCCTATTCAGTGAATGTTTCGATTGGGTACGGCGATGCGAACCTGGACGGAGTCTTCAACTCATCTGATTTGGTGAAGTTGTTCCAGCGAGGTGAATTTGAAGACTCGATCCAAGGTAATTCAAACTGGCAAGATGGCGATTGGGACGGCGATGGCGACTTTACAACTAGGGATTTAGTACTCGCGTTTCAATACGGAAGCTATGAACAGACGATGGCCGCCACAAAAGTCGACGCCGTGTTTGACGAAGCACTGGAGGATATGTTTCAAGCGGGTCGTAACGACAAGAAAAACGATTTGCAAGTTGCCGCTGCCATCCTCTAGAAGTGAGGCACGATCAATGCAGCTTTCAACCGAAGTTTTCTGCGTGAATGGAAACTTCGTGCTGAAAATCCCCGCTTTTGATCGAACCTCGCAGCGAAAAACACTTTCCGCGATCGCCTAATTCTGTTGCCGCGCGGGCAAACATGGTTTAGGTTGGTGGGCCCTGCCTTATTGCGTGCTGCTGTTGGATTGCAATCTTGGTGACGCGAGGCGCGGTCTTAGATCGCTGCTTAAGCTGCCGAGTGCTAATTCAACCGGGCACAATTTACTCCCGCCCTTACAACTCGCGAGTCGTTCGATGATTAGTCTTCGACGAAGTAGCGTCTTGCTCCAAAAGCCGGTCCTTGTTTTGTTTCTTATGGCAATTTATTCGGCTGCGATGGCCAACCCAGCGAACGATGGAGCACTCCACAGCCGGATCGATGAACTGGTCGAAGCGGCGCACTACGGCGACGTCGCCGTTGTCACGAATGACTCTGAATTCCTGCGGCGAGTGTATCTGAACCTGATTGGCCGCGGTCCAACTGCAGCAGAAACCAGAGCGTTCCTCGCCACCGCATCGTCGGGTTCCGGCTCATCACATCGAGCGACAGAAATTGATCGCCTGATCGCTTCGAAAGAGTTCGACGACTATTTCGTATCCGTGCTCGACGTCCTGCTGATGGAGCGGCGTAGCGGGAATCGAATTCCGCAATCCGATTGGATTGCGTTCCTGCGTCACGCCGTAGACAACAAGTGGTCATACGCGCAAATCGTTCAGGAAGTTATCAGTGCTGACGGCACAGGCCCCTTGCGTGGTGCAGCGAAGTTCCTGGTTCAGCGAGAAGTAGAACCGAATGCGATCACGCGCGATGTGGGTCGAATCTTCATGGGCCGAGATCTTCAATGCGCACAGTGTCACGATCATCCAAACGTCGATGATTACCATCAATCCGAATACTACGGTATCCTGTCGTTCGTCAATCGCAGTTACCTGTTCGAAGACGAAGCCGACAACAAAAAGTCGTACGTTGGTGAAAAAGCAGAAGGAAGCACTGAATACAAATCAGTGTTCGATCCAGACGCAGATCCGACGACTTCGTCGCCCAATTTGCTCAGCGGATTGACGCTGGATGTCGAACCTCGATTCGACGGAGCCGAAGCTTACGTCGTTGTTCCTACCAAGTCTTCCGCTGGCATTCCGAAGTTCAGCCGCCGCAGTCAACTCGCCCGCCTCATTACTCATCCAGACAACGAGCACTTCGCGAAAAACGCAGTCAATCGGTTTTGGGCTCACATGATGGGACGAGGAATCGTCGATCCGGTCGATTTTCATCACAGCGACAATCCGGCTTCCAATCCGCTACTGCTGAAGACTCTGGCCGACGCTTTCGTCGCTACGGATTTTGACTATCGCGAGTTGCTTAGGCAGATTGCGTTGTCCGACGCGTACCAGCGATCCGTTGACTTCCCAAGCGACTTAGTCGCCGCAGCTGAACTCGATTCTGAACTGGCGGCAATCGAAGCTGAAATCG
>JAGQPC010000003.1 GCA_020426925.1 Planctomycetales bacterium
CTCGGGCATCGTCGAAAACGAAATCCGCGTTCTTTCGGTCAATGATGGAGTCACTTTCGAAGAGTTTCCAGTGGACGGCGGAGTCGTCGAAGTCGAATGTGATCATCCCATCATCGCGAGACTCTATTGGACAGACGATTCGGGACAAACAATCGAACTCCATACGATTAACACGTCGCTGCGAATGGTTCGGCTAGACGGCCAAACAGTTGCGTACCGAATCTTTCATGCAAATAGAATGGCGACTCCATTTCGTGTCGACTTTCGCACGGTCAGCGAAGACATCGAAACGCCTGTCACAGCACACTGGTCATTCGTGAATGCGAACGGTGAGACCATCCGCGACGGCAACATTACCCTAAGCCCGACTGTTTCCGTGTTTGATTCGGCGACGATGCGGTCGGTTTCTTATCAGGTCAGCGATCCACTGCGCTATTATTGGGTGATTCCAGAAGAAGTCTGTGAGTTTCGCATCGATGCGGATCGAGAAATCCTGGTGGCCGCGTTTACTCGGCCGGCGGACATCACTCGAGTTTTCGCAGCGACAACCCTAGCGGAATCGACC
The DNA here is from genome assembly GCA_020426925.1 of Planctomycetales bacterium. Taxonomy (GTDB): domain Bacteria; phylum Planctomycetota; class Planctomycetia; order Pirellulales; family Pirellulaceae; genus JAGQPC01. The sequence continues at coordinate 566 of JAGQPC010000003.1, forward strand.
GCGAACGCTGTAACGGAAACCCAAGACTCTGACCGCAGCTGGTTCGTCATTCGCCCAAACCAGTACGAAGAACTTCAAACCAATCATCATACGTGCGTTGTGACCTATCAGCCGCGACCTCCCGAAAAAAACGAACTGGTTCAAACCGGAGACTACTCTTGGATCAGTTATCAGCCGCACGGGTTGTGGCGTGCGAGGAGAATTCTTTCGCCACGCGATCCAACGTTTCCGGTTCGGGATCAGTCGAGAGCAATGGTTTACGTACGGCTTGAACCGAATCACGAATATGAGGTCGAGTTTGACGATCAGGGCCAGCCGCCAACCATCATTTACGATCAGCAAGACGTCGGGTCCGAAATTTCCGTCGTCGTTGACGGCAGAGTCGTCGCTGTTCATCGCTGTCGATCTCATCGCGGCGAATTCGCGTTAGATGAGATTCCGGACGACGGCAGAATGCTCGAGCTGCGATCGAGTGTCGCGACGCCGCTGTACATGAACTTCGTTTCGACAACCGATGGCTCACTATACCAGCGGCGTATAGCGTACCGCATGGATAACGGGAAACTAGAGTTTGAATATGAAAAGCACAGCACAGATGAAGAGATTGTGTCAGTGCGTGTTTTTCGTTCCGATTCGCTCAATCAATCGACGCAACTCGAAATTGCGATCCCAGAACTGGACTTGCAAGACGTCGGGCCGAGAACGCAGTGGACATGGAATGCTAAACGTTACGAATGTCGATTAGCGGACGACAGCGAAAGCCTGCTGCTGGACGGATCGGCACAAAACGCTAACAGTGGCGATCTTGCATTCGTGCGTTTTGGCGAGGACGTCCCTCCTGGAATCTATCGAATTCAGATTTCGCGTTTAGACAAAGGCGATGGGTACGCCGTTCTCTACCGCACCGTCCCACAAATAGAAACTAGAAATGTACGGATCATGCACCGACGAGAGCTGGAGGATGTTCAATGAATCACGCTAATGCAAATCGAAAGATCGAGAACGCTGCGCAGCGGACTCGCTGCCACATGAAACGGCTGCACGATGCGCGACTAGTCATGCTGATCGCCACTTGCATCCTGTTCTTATTTGATTGTAGTTCGCACGCTGCAAACATTTCCTTGGCAAAAGTGCTCGAGCAAGCGAGCCATCGCGCCGATTTTGTAAAGCCGACCGATGATGAACTGAACAAGTTCTATGAGACCGCAGTCGACACGATCGCCGCTCGCTCGCCCTTCGAAGTGCTTCACGAGCGGTGGCAAAACATCGGCTGGGAACTGTCGGAAACAACGCTCAACGACTCGCGAGTTTGGATCATTCATCATCAATCGATGAATCGCCGAGGAGCCGGGATCTTCGCCGTTCGTCCAGATGCTGAGGCGAGAATATTGCTGCAATCGCCTCATTCGTTTTACGATAAGTTCACGCGGCCGATCGTCGTCCGAGCGTTTGAGCGTTCTACAGTTCGTGCTGCGGCATGGAATTCGGTTCATCGGAAAGTGCAAGATGTGGCTCACGACGAACGCTGTTTCTTCCACGAATTTACGCGTGCATTTTTGACAGAATCGCAACGGCAACAACAGAATACGTTCGTGATCCAAGTGCATGGATTCTCGCAAGATTCGCGGAAGACGACTGTGGGCTCCACGGCAGAAATCATCGTCAGCAACGGAACTCGTTTTCCACCCAACTGGCTACGCATGACGGCGGTGAATTTGCAGTCAGTTACGAGCGGCGTCAAGCTCTTTCCGACAGAAGTCAGCGAACTCGGTGCCACCACGAACGTGCAAGCACAGCTGGTAAACGGCCACGATGCTGCATTCATGCACGTGGAGCTATCCGAACCTGCGAGACGGAAACTACGACGTCGCAGTGACACGGTCGACGAATTCCTCAAGTGCGTTTTGGACGCTTACCGAACCATGTGAAAGGTTAACGGCTGCGCGAAATGTATGGATTGAGTAGAGCTTGCGGCTTGGCGTAGCGGTGTCGCCGCGGTCCTACTCAAAACGCAGCCGTTTCCCGGGCAAAACGGCCTTCTGCAAGTTCGGAACGCGCGGTGTCTTTTTTCTCTGGCCTAGAATTAAAACGGAAACACTGTTTCCAAATCGAAGCATGTCCATCGGACAGGAGAGGTCTTCAGCCAGACGCTAGCTTGCTGTCGGCTGCAAGGAATGCGTATTTAAGACTGTCACTGTCCGCTTTCCTCGTTTTTGTTACGGCAATCATTTTCGTGGTCAGACTTGATGGCAGCGAACTCGATCCCATTGCGCTCGCTCGACGAGGTTCTGAGTGTACGCCGGTTGTCTGGGAAAACATCGAGGACAATGAGCAATGGATTTGCGGCTGCCGCCCGATTTACGATCGGCAATCGCGGACCCATTGGGTGACTCTCCAGCCAGGACAATTCTCTGAATTCATCATCCCACCCCGTGCAATGGTGCGCATCGTTGCCGGCAATGGCGAAGACCTGTCCTCGCAAGACGTCTGCGTCTGGATTTCGGAGGGCTCGTTTGCCTATAAAGAATTGAAAACGGCAAACAGCGTCGACGGAAAATCGGTCGTTGCTATTCCCGATTCGTTTTCTACTGCGATTGGCCGAGTCACTTGCCCCTTATATCGAACCGCTTGCCTGAAAGTCGCGATCTACACTTCGCGGCACATTGCACTTGAAGACGTCGACACGTGGCAGTGCCCTTTACCCGGCTGCGGATATGAAGTCACGATCGACTACCAAGATGGATCAACGCCGAGTCGCTGGTCAACACTTGCAGAAAACGATGCCATTGCAATCGATGTCGTCGGTCCAACCTGGGTACGAACACAGGCACGCCATAACTACAGACCAACCGACACGTATGCTGATCAGCCGTTTAAATTGTATGCTTCGATCGATGGGCAGCTGACTCGTGTCATCGACTGCGAGCCGTCTTTGGAACAATACCGGCGTGCGTACGTCGACGGCGTTGACCAAACTGTGTCGACCATCGAAAGCGGTTACGTTCTTGTTCCGGCTGGCCACCATCGGCTGACGATCGAATCGACGGCTTGTTGTCTGTTTCGAGCGCACTGTTGCGACCAGAACTTGTGTCGACGCATTAATCGCTCCGGATGGAGCCTTCAGCCTCGGTCGCTAGAACAATTCGCGAGCGTGTGGGAGATCCAGGACGACGTTGTCACGAACCAGTTCGCAATCGAACGCAACGAGCCTTCATTGCTGCGACTTGCGTTACGATCAGCTCGTGACAATCGCTATCGACATGGAGGAGTCCGCGGTTACGAATTGTTGCGGGCAGCGGCGGCGAATCGGCCAGACCAACCGCAAATCGCGAGTGAGGCTCAAAAGCTGCGGTCATCGTATACATATTATCGCAATATTTTGCCGCTGTCCGGCGCGCAACCGTTGCAACACGAGACCGCTTACTTCATCCGTCGACGGCTTCGCAATTCGTCCGCCGACTATGCTGACGTGCATATTTCCGAGTCGATGATAGATGAAGGTTTACGGCATGTATCCGAGGCGAAGTTCTCACTGCTATCTTCAGACGCGACGAATCCGAATCGTTACTATTTTCCGCCGGACGCTGCGCCAACTCACCTCCGACTGGTAGTGCGGCACAATCCGACGCTCGATTCAAATAGCACTGTGTGGGTTCAGCTGGGCGAATCGCCGCCGCAGCGAGTCCTCATCAAACCGGTGTGTTCGCTAGGTCAAGAGCACTTCATCCTGTCGATCGCCGATGCGGCGATCACCGCATTGCAGTGGCAGCATCGAGAGACCGATCTTGGCACGATCAGCGGCCCATTTGCGCTGCACAAAGATCCGGGAGTCCTGTGCGACGTCGGCACCGTGGAGTTTCGGCTGCAAGAGAGCGAGCGGCACGTTTCTGTCTGGTGCGACAATCCCGATACGCAGGTCGCAGTTCAGTTACGAGTCTCCAAGCCGTATCAACTCACGGAACAATCGTATCGAAATTCAGTCGGCCGATTGAAGATCGATGAGCACGGTTTACTCGATCTTTTCGCAGAAGGACAGAATTCAAACTACGTTGCGCCAGTCGCCGATCCAATTGCATTAGTCGATTTGCAAAACCATTGGCTCCCACTTCGGCGCCGGCTCGAGTCGCTTGTGAAGTCGCTTGAACGTGGCAAACGCAGTAAGACGCCAGACACAACTCCGTGGTCGGCAGCAGATTCAGGAACGCTCGAAGTAGCACGCAGTTTGATCAACAAGCGCGAGTGGTTGCCCGCGCTGGAGGCATGGTCTCGAATCGTTGATCGACTGCCGGAGGATGTTCGCGCCGAAGGAGTCAACGCGAAGACTCGGTGTCTGTGGGAATTGAACGAACGATACTTGTGGATGACTGAACTGACGGGGTATTTTCTGTTCAACGACGATCCCGCCGTCCGAGAGTTCGCCGCTGAAACGCTGATTCAAAATGCCCGCTACGATCGAGACGCCGAACAGACTGCGATGCGAGTCCTCGCCACGCAAATCATGCGAGACAAAAGTTTCGTGGCGGCCACGCGACTGGCTGCGATGTTTTTTGAAAACGGTGAGATTTGGCAAGCTCTGCAATTGCTGCTGCTTGTGCCGCGCGACCAACGCCCTCACGAGCTCGTGTGCAAACTTGCGTTGAAAGAACGTTGGTGGCGCAGCTATTCGGATGCCGTTGATGCTCTGCCGAGCGAGCCACTCAAGCATTTTTACACTGCGCTGTACTCACTCCGCTCTGGTTGCTACCAACAGGCCGAATCGCAGTTTGCGCAATCAGGCGATGCAGGTTCCCAGTTTCTTGCTCATTGGAATTGGGGTAAGGAGATCCTACGCGGGCTGCGCTCGGCCGATTTACATAATAGGCTTCGAGCAATCGAAGCCTGGGAGCATTACTCGGATCAGTATCCGGGATCTCGAGTTTGGAGTTCCGCGGACACGCGTGTTGCCAGTACGGCAGGAAACGTAACCGTCGAGTCGCAGGAAAGCGGCGCACTGTCGGACTACCATCTCGCATCGCCTGAACGCCCTCTGGAGGTGGAAGTGCAGGGACCAACACGCCTGCGAGTACAAGCCCGCCCGCTGTTTGCGTCGATGGAGTCGCCTGAACTTGATGGCTGGATTTCGGTCGACGTTTCTGGACGCAAACACGTAATCGCCGTCCAAAATTCGTATCCGCGAGACAACACAAAACTGCTGGGGTTGCAAGGCATGGCAGCTGGCGTGACGGTCGAAAAAGTCATCGCTCTCGGCCCAGGACGCCATCGGCTAAAAGTCAAAGGCGACGGATTCTCGCTGATCGCGCGAGTCGAACTTGAACGTCCGGAATTTCTGTTGCCCGTGTTGCCGCCGCTGTCTCCTGCTGTCGTCGATCTGGCGGTCGCTGGAAATCTTGAACCGACCAAAACAATCCTGAACACGCGGCCTGCAACGAAGAAACGGCGATTGCGTCCTCCGATGCAAGTCAGGATTTTGCCGAGCGATTGTAATCGCCCGCCCGTTTACACGTGCGCTACGCGACACTGTTTCGCGAAGAGTCATCTGAAAGACCTTCCTCCACTCGCTGCATTCCGCGTGCGTGAAATGCGTCTTGATGGAGCGCAACAGCTGCTGTCAATGAACGCCAGTCTAGTCTCAGAAACAGTCGCCCGCGAACTCCTGTCACGATTCGGCACGATAAACGACCTGCTCGGAAAACTCGAATCGTACGAGCTGGACGTTGTCGATGTGGTCGCGGGCTTAATGGCGCGAGGTGCGAACGCGACAGCGGCCGAGTTGTGCGAAAAGCACTTCTTGGCGAACAGCGAAGTCTCGCGACACACGAACGTCGCGTTGGCATTTCTGATCAGCCAAATGCCAGACGCAAATCTGCGAATGACAGCACGAATGTTCGAAGTCGATCGCGCCACCCCCGAAGCCGATTTGCTTCGGTCGATAACGCAAAGTGGATTTGAGTGGCGTTCGTTGCGCGAGTTCCAACAATCGGCAGGTATCCATCAAGTTCCGATTGATGGCTGGTCCCCCGAGTCGCATCAATTGCGAGTCCGGTCTGCATTGTCGTCTCGAGCTGGTGATATCGATTTCAGCCTTACCGCTTCAAACGAAGCACACATCGATGTCGTGAACACTCGCACGCAGCCGGTCGAGATCGCATTTTCGCGAGCTCAACTGTCGTACCTCCAACAGAACGAATTCGTTGAAGTCCGCTGGCGAGTTGACGATGGTCCGCCGGAATCTATCCATTTGCCGGATTCGCCGCAGCCACAGACTATTCGAATTCCGGTCGACGATGGGCGACATCAACTTGTCCTGTGGACCGTCGACTCGAATGCCAATCACTTTGTTCACGCAAAGATGACGCACATCGAGCCGGCTGTCACTCCGAATGGCCAGCAACTAGGAATAACTCGCCAACGTCTCTATCACGTCGCGACGCGAGATGAGCCGGTTCGGTTTACGGTGTTCGGTCCAACAGTGGTACGCATTGACGAATTTGATCCTGGTCAGGCGATCTCAAGATCTCGGCATGTTGCCGTCAAGGAATCGCAACGCGAAATCACGTTGCACGCTGGCCACGGTGCAGACCGCCTTTACCGCGTTTCCGAATTGGTGCGTGCAGATCGCGAGTCTCCGCCGGTATTTCGCGTTCCGGAAGTCACGCAGCCGCTTCCGACCGCGTGGATTGATACAAACGTCCAGGTTACGTCTATCGCGAATCATTCTTCGGCTGTGTACACATCTGATTGGATCACGGCCAACTTTATCCAACGTGGTGATCGCTTGACGAGTTTTCATAACGTGGGCGATGTAAATTCAACGCACCTAAATGTAACCGGCCTTGATCGCTGGCTACCGCTCGGATCACACGAGGACGGAACGTGGGAGATTGGAACAGAGCTAACTTACCGGCAAGCCGTCGAGGAAAGTGATTTTGGCAACGCCGCCGATCGATATGCGGAGGCTTTCGCGACTCGCTACTTCTTTGATCGCTGGCAAGACAAACACTACCGCGATAAATACTTGGCTCGATATCGCGACGACGCAGGTGCATCGTTCGGCTGGGTCCACGACGAATGGTGGACAGCCAGTTCTGCGAAAGAGCGACCTTTCGGTTTGCATTGGAATACGACAGCATATGCTCAAGTTCCTGGCGGACCTGTTTCTTCGGCAGACTCCGATCTGGAATGGTCGCTGGGAACCAAAGTCGAATGGCGTCAACGTTTTACGATTACCGAGACGTTTCATCACGACTTTACGGCGACTGCATTCGGTCGAATCATTAGCTTGGACGAAAACAAGTACAAACCGGGCCGCGTCGACCAAGATGTGTTCACTCCGTACAAGCGGAACCATCCGGCCGGCTTTCGCTTCGTCGATCGCTATGTGTACGAACGATGCGAAGACTCGAAATGGTGGGTCTCGCCAGCGGTAGCGACGAACACCGACTTCAATCCGCTGCGACCAGATTATGTTACGGTTCGCACCGGCTGGTCGCAGATGCTGGGCGACGTCAAGTTAGAAGTCGCCTACCGCTGGGGACGTTTTTTTGCGGACGAAGATCGGCGCAGCAGCACGACTCAGCACTTGATTTTTGCGGACGTGACACTGGAGCGATGGAGGTCACTTGGTCGGCGGTGGGAGATCGGACTGCGTGTTCGGCAAGACCTAGAAGACGAAGGCGGGAGCGCCTTCGTTACGATTTCTGATTTTCGAAGCCATGGACGGGAGTATCGCGACTTTCACTCGTCGCAATTGCCGTTTGGTTCTCTGCGAAGGCAGCGAGCCATCGATGATTGGTTGAGTGGAACGGCACAAACGAATTAGGCGAGGCGATCTATGTTCAAGCGATCGTGCTCGACCGTGCCATCCGTCAAGGCGTCGCGGATACGTGAAGTGTTCTTGCGTGACATGCCAAAGTACCAGGCACGGCTTTGCTCCCAGATGATTTCCGATTCGTTGAGCGAATTCTGGAATTGGCACAACGCGTTAATCGACGAGCAGCTGCGACTGGAAGCTCAGGTTCCGAAAGCTGTCCGCAAACGGTGGGCGGAAGAAGCTGGAAAACGATTCGACCGTCGCGATCCGGAAAACGTTCCTCTACGGCTGCTAGTTGATTTCTGTTTGCACTACTGTCGCCAGCTGGTCAACGAGACGAACTCGCTCCGCCAACAGCACGCCGAATTTCGCAGGCAATTTAGCATCGCTGAAACCGAAACCGAAAAACGAACTGTTTTGCTCAACGCGGCCGCGATTCTAGGGCGCTCGTGGTGGCAACTGCAAGGTGATCGCCGCGCGACAAAACGCTGGCTGTCCGAAGACGCGCTCCACGACCGCTTCGTGCGCCGGATTGGCAAAACAGAATTGCAACTGGCGTTCGCGTTGGAGCGGTTAGGAACGTTCGTATGCCAAGTGCTCTTTGTCGCCAAGCAAAATAAGACAGACTTGCTTGGCGTATGGAACGCGCTGAACATGGACGGACTTTTCCAACGCGTCTGCGCATTAGAAGCCGACCCTCGTGTCCACGCGGCTCTAGTGCGAAGTTTCAATCGGGCGGTCGGGCCGGTCGAAATCATCGACTGTCGATCGTTTCTTCGCGAGGCGAATCTATTGTGGCTCGGCAAAGCCGCAACCAGTGAAACGCTCGACGTTTGGGTCCAGGTAGAATCACTGACGTTACTGCGCAAGACTGCACCCAGCTCTTTTGAAACCGTTATCGACTGGCGACTAAAGCAGATCAGCGGCGGGGACGATATGTTTCTGCGGCGGCGGGCGGTGCAGTTGGCGTTTGAAGCGATGGACGAATCGAGTCTCGCGAGCTTGATCCCGCACATGAAAAATGACCCGAGCGTTTTTGTGCGGCAAAAGTACGCAGAAATGTTGTGGACGCTACCCGCCGAAATGGGAGGCCCGGCGATTCGCGATCTGTTTAGAACAGATGCGTCTCATCAGGTGAGAGCGGCTTGCCTGGTTGCGATTCCGGCAAATGTTGACCGAATTCGAATTCGCGAAACTGTTCAAGATATCTTGTCGCGAACGCTTGCAGCAGACGAGCACGAGTTTGTTCTGCGAACGGCAATTCATGTTTGTGTCACATGGGTGCAGCTTCACGTGGAGTTGGCTCGCTCGGGCGATGCCTCGGCCAACGATTACGTAGATTGTTTGATTCAACAATGCAAGCCTCACCTCCGCCAGCTCGCGGAGTTCTCCGATTCCACGCCAATGCGTCGTTGGGCAACCGCGGCACTCGAACGCGTGCGGCTCGCGCGTGACGGCCGTTTGTCAGAGCTCCACGACCGGCTTCACGCGATGGTTCACTCAATACCTTTAGGCAAAAGTCGCACATACAGCAGACTACGACTACGAGGATACTCGGACGAAGAAATCGGGCGAACGTTGGCCTTGTTGGCTCAGGACGATTTCGGGTTCGACGTGAGCCGAGGTTGGTTCTTTGATCGAATCACGCGAGGCCCGGTCTTTGGGTTGCGGCTGTGGCGAGTGTGGTTCGAGTTTCGCAACGCGGCAACCGACAAACGACAAGCGTTTCGACACACGATCGGTCGCATTGGACAAGGGCGACTTCGCGTGCCGTCCAGAATCATGGCCGAGTTGAGTCCAACGAAAGTCCCAGGCGAGCCGCTATTTGTGTCGTCTGAAGAAACTTGGCGGCCGTACGTGCCGCTTGTGGACGATTTCGTGTCGGTACTAAACCAGAGCTTCTTCACGCGTGCGCCGTTTCGGTTCTACACGAACGAAGGAGTCACGACGGTCCTGTGTCCACGAAAGCTACGGGAACGTATTCGAGCAACAGTGAGCTTGACGTTCGCGTTTGCCAAGCTCGCGAGATTGCGAAACTGGAACGAGAATTCATCTCACAATCCGGGCGACTATCTTTCTGCAATCCGGAAACTCGGATTCAGTGTCGAGTTCCAACCTTATGGATTTGGCGAATCGCGACCAGACGCGCCGGTATTGCAAGATTTTTCTGTTTTGCGATTCTTTGGTGCCATCGGTTTCTTCTTGACGCCAAAGCAACAAGAAGAATTCAAATCGTTACTCTACGATTACGCGTTCTACTTCAATTCTTCGTTTGAAAACTCACTCGAACATCTATTCCTATTTGCAATCGTGTTTTTGGCGGTCGTGCTTGTGAAACATCTTTACTCAAATGCTACTCTGGCACTCGCACGACGACGAATTCCCATTTCGATTGGCGGCTGGGGAACGCGAGGAAAATCGGGCACCGAACGCCTCAAGGCGGCGCTGCTCGGAGGCATGGGCTATGGACTCGTTTCGAAAACGACCGGTTGCGAAGCGATGTTCATCCATGCCGATCCACACGGGCAGCCGCTCGAGATTCCGCTGTTCCGGCCGTACGACAAAGCAACCATTTGGGAGCAGCGTAATCTTCTGATCATGTCTGCCAAGATGCGCCCGTCCGTGTTTCTATGGGAATGCATGGGGCTGACCCCGTCATACGTAGACGTGTTGCAACGCCAATGGACTCGCGACGACCTTGGCACCATTACCAACACGTATCCCGATCACGAAGATCTGCAAGGGCCGGCTGGCTACGACGTTGCGACAACGATTTCCGGCTTTGCTCCGCGCCGCTCGCACATCATCACAACGGAACAACAGATGCGGCCGCTGGTTCGAGAAAGCTGCCATCGCGTGAAGTCTTCGTGCGAAGGAGTCGGTTGGCTGGAATCCGGACTGGTCGCAGAGGACATTCAGAGTCGCTTCCCCTACGCAGAACACCCCGACAACATCGCACTTGTTGCCGCGATGGCGCAGCATCTTGGTTGCGATTACGATTACGCCATGAAAGCAATGGCCGACTATTTGGTTGCCGATCTTGGTGTACTGAAAACGTATCCCGTGTCTCGGATCTCTCACCGAGATCTAGAATTCACTAACGGAATGTCTGCCAACGAACGATTTGGTTGCCTCGGCAATTGGAAACGAACGGGCTACGCAACACAGGATCCTCATGCTGAACGAGGCGTTTGGATTTCCACGGTGGTGAACAACCGAGCTGATCGCGTGGCTCGCTCGCGCGTATTCGCGAACATTCTGGTAGATGACATTTCTGCTGATCGTCATTTCTTGATTGGTAACAACTTAAAAGGCCTGATCGGATTTATCGGCGACGCGTGGGAAACTCGTGCTAGCAAAATGACGCTTTGTCACGAAGACGAATACGACGCCGCAGTTGCTCTGCGCGAACTGGAGCGAGCCGCCAAAGAATTCCGCCAACCGTTCACTGCAGACCATGTTGCAACGTTCATGCGAATCATGGTGTCTGCCGTGGTCGAATCGGAGCCGACCGTTGAACGCATTGTAGACGAATGTGCCAATTCGCCAGAACGATTGTGTGCTGCTTTGGGCGCAGAAAACGTGGACTCTGGCACAACCAACGCGATTGTCGCTCGCTATCAAGAGCAGCTGGCTGGTCTCGCGGAAGTCGAAGAACTCAAACATTTGATCGAGTCGGAAGCGAAGCTAGAAGCTCTGGACAAAGCATACCGCGCTTCCGCGAAAAAATGGTTCGATCGCAAAATCGTGGTCATTGAGAATTACACTGCCACGGGCGAACAAGTCATTCGGCGAATCGTTGACGAGACTCCACCCGGTATCAAGAACCGCGTGATGGGAGTGCAGAACATCAAAGGAACGGGGCTCGATTTCGTTTACCGCTTCCAGGCGTGGGCCGCATGTTACGAAGCGTGTGACCTTGTTCGCAGTAGAGACATTCAAGACGTGCACAAGGGTTTGCAAGCTCTATCACTGATGCCGCAAATTGGCCAACTGTGTGACGCCTATGTTGCCGCAACTTTGCAGCAGCTGGAAAGTTCGGTCTTCGCGAGTGATCCCGAAGTCACTTCGCTGTCGCAAAACGTGTCCAATCGTTTGGAAGAATCGCGGCAGGAACTGGCTGAATCACTTTCGGCGGGCGACGAGCAGTCGTCTGGATCCGGGCGGTTCGATTGGTTACTCGACACGTTGGAGCAGTACTTCGAAATCAACGACGCCGTCCGTCGCCGAAACGCTGCTGATCAAGTCTACGCAGATCTCGCAACCGAGCGGATCAGCCGCCACCAAGCAGTTGAGCAAATTCGCAAAATCAACAAGCGTCAAAAAGGCGGCTGGCTCGGCGACAGCGTCAAGGACTTCTTCGCAAGATTCAGCCGCTCGTAGTCGAAGGGAATGATCTTCCCGCATCTACAACTGGTCATGCGCTGGGAACAAACCATAGCGATCTACTTTTCTGTGAGCACCGAATAGATCTTTGAGCACAGATTAGTAGTCTGTACCAGCTTAATCTTCGGGTTTGTGGAAGTTGCTAACTCCCTGACGGACGGGATCTTTAGCAAGATCCACTACGAGCTGCCCGAACACCAAGATGGGTTGGACTACTAGCACCGCGTGGGCTTCCTGTTCGACATGAGTCGCTTTCGCGCCGAATTGCAAAAGCCGCTTGGTCGCCTTACTCATCGCGGTACGGCATTTTCTTCCGGAAGAGCTCCAATCGAGCCTGGATCGAGGCAGCCTGATCGGACTGCCCATTTGTTGTGAGGATCTTGATCGCTTTCGATGCGGCAGCGGTGGCTTTCTTGAAGTCGCCAGTTTCCGCGTAGGCACAGGCCAGCGTGTCGAGAAACGCGGGCGAGCCATACTTTGTTTGCTTGCACACATGGTCAGCCCATTTGACTGCCTCGGTGCCATTACGATTTTCGGCCTGCGGATGAGTGGCCAAGATCCAGGCCAAGTTATTCGCAGCGAGCGTCATACCAGGCTGAAGTTCAACCGTGTGACGGTAAGTTTGAATTGCCTTATCGAGCTGCCCGTTAACTCGGTACGCGTTCGCCAGGTTATACCAGCACGCGACGTCTTTTGGCTGAGCCTTCACGACCTTATTGAATCGCTCGATCGCGGCTGACGCATTTCCTTGAGCCATCCGAATGAACGCCAACTTCCGCTCGGTAGAAACATCGCTGGGGTTAATCCTCGCAGCTTCCTGAAGTTGTTCCGCGGCCTGATCCAATTGACCGATCTTTGCCAGCAGACTTGCGTAGTCGGACCGAAATCGAAAATCGTCAGGTCGATACCCGATCGCTCTGCGAAACGCTTCCTGCGATTCATCGATCTGTTCTTGATCGCGAAGTAGCACGGCCAGCACGTAATACAAATCACCCGGCTCTTGGCCATCTGCATTTGTCGGTGATTGGGAACCAAGCTGAGTGTGGCGTTCCAGGTAATCGGTTCCGCTATTCACCATTGCTTCGTCGATGAAATGCGAAGTAACAGGCAGAGGGTCTGCAGCAAGCGGCGGCATGACCCATTTGCCAGGAAATGGAGATGTGTACGTCCGCAGTTCGCTATCGGGAACATTTAATAGCTTCACATCAGTCAGCAGTCGGCTGATTTCGACCGGCCCTTGATATAGAACGCAGACGAATCCGCGTTCATCGACAAGAAAACTGGCCGGGACCGTTGACGTTTGCCAGCGGTCAAAGATCGCTCGCTTGAGCACATCCAGACTGCGAACAAGTTCAACCGTTCCAGACACATTCGTAAACGGAAACCCGGTGCTTGCCAACACTTGTTCTGCACCGCTCGAATCGCCTTCAATGTTGTCCAGGTTTACGGCAAGGACATTCAAGCCCGCCTGACGAATTTGGTCGGCCTGATCGGCGTAGTCTTTCAATTCCTGTGCACAAGTATTGCAGGTTGCAGACCAGATCGTGATGACTGTTGGCCTGTCGATCATCGTGTTGAGTGGTTGTTCCATCCCGTCGGCGCGCAGAGACGGAAGCAGTCGCCTCGCCGGGAGTACGGTTCTGGCAACACTGGTTGACGCAAGCGTTTCTTGTTGCGACTCCTTCAGTTGTTTTCGATTTGTCGGCGGGGTCCATGAATTCACGCTGTTGCTTTGCTGGTCGATAATGTATCGGTGATCTACTTCAAGCCCGTCGTATTGCCGTTGCTCGTCACCAGGCCAATGAACAACAACGTGGCGAATCTGTTTCGAATTGCCCAATCCGAAATGCAGCCAGCTGCTGGACTGTGACAAGAACGCGTCTCCGGCGGACAGTGTTTTAATCAACGGCAGCGAGTTGTCGCCATCAAGGACAACTTCGACTCGCGCACCAACGGCATCTCGATTCGTAGTTTTGCCGTCACCGTGCAGTTTGATCGAGATGAAGTGGTTTTCACGTGCACTGTTGTTCCGCAGGAAGCGGATCCGAGGAGCGGTACGATTAGTCACCCAAATATCGAGATCGCCGTCGAAATCCCAATCGGACAGGGCGACTGCTCGACCATCGTCGGCGAAGTCTAAACCGCTGGCCGCCGAGATGTCAGCAAATCGCTCGTTGCCGGTATTGCTGTGTGTATTGAGAAACACACAATTCCGTTCGTGACCACTAAACGAGCGATCTTCGTGCAACAAGCGATTGAGCGCCTTCCATCCTTGGCGATAACGCATCATCGCACGCTCGGAAAAATCATCGATCGGTGACTGCGACACGACCTGTCGCCAATACACACTTCACAAGTCTCCGGTGTCTTCCGCCGTGATGAATCCGTTCGCGACAATCAGATCATCCCAGCCGTCACCGTTGAGATCCGCGAATCGAGAGCCCCAGGCCCATCGGCCCATGGTGACTCCTGCCTGAACACTGACGTCGCGGAACCCTTCTTTCGCGTTAATGAACAATGTGTTTCCCCGAGCGTGGCGCTGAAACTGTTCTCGCACATTTGAATCGACCGAGGTTTTGAACTGCCGTTGATAAGTGATGCGATTACCCGCAGCCGAAAACATGTTGGAAACGTACAAGTCCATGCGGCCATCACGATTTACATCTGCCCAGTTCGCAGACATGCCGGCCGACATGTCTTCGACATTCAGTTCTGGAGCGACATCGGTAAAGCGGCCGTTGTCGTTGCGATAGAGATTGTTGCGACCGTAATCGTTGGCAACATATAAATCGGGGTCGCCATCGTTGTCGTAGTCTTCCCAAGCGGCAGCGAAACTGTAGCGAGAATTGTTTTGGTCCAATCCAACTTCGGATGTCACGTCCGTGAACAGCCAATTGCCGTCATTCCGCAACAGCATATTCTTACCGCCGTTGTTAGCGTCGTGGTACGGAACCGGTTCGCCCATTGCACCTTGTCGAACGCTCGAAGCAGGAGGATTGTAGCCGCACGCGTAGACGTCAACGTCGCCGTCGAGATCGTAGTCGGAGGCCGAAATCGAAAACGATTGTGCTTCGCTGCTCGTTCCGAATTCGATCTGAAAATGACCTTGCCCGTCGTTCGACATCAAGAGGATTCGCCATTCCTGCGCGATGACAAGATCACGGTCACCGTCGTTGTCGAAGTCAACAAACAACGCACTTGCACAATAATCCAGCCAATCGGCACCACTTTCGCTAGTTGCGTCGCGTAACGTTCCATCGGCGTTTTGAATGAACAAGCGGTTTGGAAGGCCGCCTTGTTGGCAGACGTACAAGTCTTCTAGTTGGTCACCATTCACATCGCCGATCGCAAGCCCATGATTTGCAACTGGGTCCAGCCCCAAATCACGCGCCAGTCGAGCTCGCCAATAATCGGTTGAACGCAAGAACTGTTGGTTGTATGCAAACGTGTTGCCGAGTACCGACGCCGTACAATCCGAAAACATTTTCCCATCGTGGCCGCGATGCACCACGCGCTCGTAGTCGGTGACCTTAAGCGACAAAAGTTTTGGCACTGCAGTGGCAGTTGACCAATCGAGAGTCCACTTTGCGTTAACCTGCAACGTTCCTGATTCGGATTCGCCTACCGATTGAAAGTAAATCGTAGTCGTTGCTTTGTCGCCTTCGGTCGAAATTGTGACAGGCTTGAGCTTCGTTCGTTCGACAACACCATTGCGATAGAGTCGTCGAAATTCTCCAATCGCTGACTGAAGAGCGTGTGGCCCGCGTAAGTTGCCGGCTGTCGAATTGACGGCGCCAAGCGACTCAGCACGTTCGACTTGAAGAGTCGCGTCTTCAAAAACTTTGGTGATCATAGCGGGATGCAGCGGCGAACAAACGAATTCATCAGTGACAAGTTTATCGGGCAGTGCTTTCGACTTGTCCGGTGATTCTTCAAACAGCTTTCCTAGATTTTTGAGCTGCTGGTTCGACGCTTCATTGAACGCTTCGGTCTCCCAGCCATCAGCGGCCGGATCAATTCGACGATAAGCATCGGCGAGTGGCGCAACGTAAGATTGCTGCGTTGCCCCTGGAGCCTGAACGCTGACCTCGTTTGTTGGAACTCGATCGGTGGTGGCGTCGCTCGTCGTAGTTGTTTCAGAAACAGTTTCTTTGCTGTCGTCGGCGTTTGTGTTGTCGGCACTAGCTTCGGTTTGCTTAACCTCGGCCGGGCCACGAAAGAGATGCCAGCCTCCGTAGAGCACTAGCGGGGCGACCACTAGGCCAATGGCCCACACCGGAAATCGCCGAGGCTCAGCGTGGGCTGGATGTTCGGGTTTTGCTTTGTTCTGATTGCGTTTTCTCGACATTGGGCATCACCACATCGCGGACTCGAAGACTCTGCATTATAGCTTTGAATCGGTGGGCGTTCTCACCCGAGCGAGCCTACCGTACGACGGACTTCTAGTCTTTCGATCAAGTCAGCAACGCTGCTTCGACGGGCTAGAACTCCGTCGTACGGGTTTGCAGGACGCAGTTGTAGCTGGGCCCCGGCCCGACTACATGGGATCCAGCAAAGCGACCTGCTCACCGACCTCTACAAATCGACAGCCTTGGAACGTCGGCCATGCTGCATTTCTCTCTATCCGAGACGTGACAGTGCACGCCGAATCGCCAACCTTAATCAGTCGCAGCAAGAAGCAAGTCCCCCTGCTGAAAAGCCTTGTGTTTTTCCTTTACTATCAAGCGGCTGTCAACTCGTCTATCAAGACGGACCGATGCGATTGGTCAAGGCTAGGGGGGCTGATGAAGATTTACCAGCAATCGCACACGGCCGTCGCGGAACCTCAGCTACCGATCGGCCACGACGACCACTCGCTTTAAAACGGCAGTTTCGCCGGCTGACATAAAGTTTGATTTTTTTTCAAGAATGTCACACTGAATCTGAGGAATGTGCAACAAATACCGGTTGGGAATTGTTATAAACATGGCTCGTTAGTCCGTTTTTTTTTCGTCGGGAGTTTGCGACATGCCGCAAGGTAAAATCAAGAAACTAGTGTCAGATAAGGGATTCGGCTTTATTCAGGGTGATGGCGGAGACGTTTTCTTTCACCACTCCGCATTAGTCGACACAACGATTGAAGCGCTGCAAGAAGGACAAGCAGTCGAGTACGAAGAAGGAAGCGGCCCTAAAGGACCTCGGGCCGACAACGTACGCGTTGTGTAACTTAAGTCAGCATTGCTGGATACAGAGCACGAGCCTTTCGTTTGAAAGGCTCGTTTGCGTTTTGGGCGAACGTTTTCTTGCGCTACGACTTTTGCGCGATCGAAACAGCCAGTTTCATGGCTTCTGCTTTCGTTTCTATTTGTTCATTTAGTTGCTGATCGCGAATCTCATTCAGAATCGTCTTGAAGATTGGTCCGGGTGAAATACCGGCTGCGGTCAGATCATCGCCCGTTAGCAGCGGCAGCGGATTAAGCCGGTTAGATGGCAACGCTAGTTTTTTTCGACAGAACTCGATTCCGAAAAGTGATTCCTTGCGATATGTGGCAACAGCCTCTGCAAAAGAAACTAAATCATCGGCATCTTGTTCGATAAGAATCCGCTGGATTTTGGGCCAGGGCTCGCTGTGCGCCACACGAATTGACGATTCGTGTTGGACTAGGCTCGCAATCTTGGCACGCTCTGTGTTCGATAGCTTCCATCGTGCTGACACTCGGTTGACCAAATCGATTGCGGTGTTCGCCAACAACAAAGCTGCGCAGCTCGATTCAAAAGTCGGCGGACTGCACGCCGCAATAATCCGTGCTCCTTGAGTCCACTGGTTGTCCGAAAGTTCAGGAAGCAATTCTTGCCGAAGCCCGCTTTCGCTTAGTAGTTCAGTTGCGATGGCAACGTTTTCGTGGGAAAACATTCGGCGCAGTTCGCTGGCAATTCGCTCAGCACTGACAACATGAATGTGCCGGGCATTCGATTGAATTGCGCGTAATGTTTCGCCTTCCAGCTGGAACTTGAATATTGTCGCGAACCGAACCGCTCGCAACATTCTTAAGCGATCTTCCGAAAAGCGTTGCTGCGAATCCCCAATACAGCGAATCACACCGTCTTTCAGATCGCGTTGGCCGCCGACGTAGTCAATTACCCGGCGATCGATCGGATCGTAAAACATTCCGTTGATCGTGAAGTCTCGACGCTTGGCATCTTCTTCGGCTGAACTGAACGAGACGCTGTCGGGATGCCTTCCATCCGAATAGGTGGCGTCCTTGCGAAACGTTGCCACTTCGACCGGCGGCTGATTTCGCCCATGAAAAACCGCTACAACGCCAAACGCTTCTCCAATCGCCAACGTTTTCCTACTTCCAAAAACAGCGCGTACTTGTTGTGGAGTTGCGTTTGTCGCGACATCGAAGTCTTTGGGCGGTCGGCCGAGTAGTCGGTCTCGAACGCACCCACCCGCCCAAAGTGCATAAAATCCAGCACTTCGCAGACGTTTCACGATTGAAACCGCGAATTCTTCGGCGTCGGCGCTACTTTCGTACATTTTGGGCGTTAACGACAACTAGCAGATTTACCGTAAGTCGTGTTTCAAAAAAGAGTTATTACAATTGGTTTGCGTTCGTTTGTTGATAAACACTTGACTAGGAGTGTCAAGGCGGCTTACATTATCGGTCGCGAGGTGCTGTACCGACTATATAGGTATAGGCCTCATCCGAAGAGGCACTAAGGTCGCTTGGCCTTTGCATCATTATTCTTTTTTCTGTTTGGAGGTGTTCTATGTTAAACCGTTCGAGAAGACAGGGTTTTACCCTGGTCGAACTGTTGGTGGTCATTGCCATCATCGCCATCCTAGTCTTGCTGCTACTGCCAGCGGTGAATGCCGCACGTGAAGCAGCTCGACGCAACGGTTGTATCAACCAAGTTCGCCAACTGGCAATCGCTGTTGTGAACCACGAATCGGCTACTCAGTCGTTCCCGTTGGTCAACACAGCTCCGCCGCTTGGAAATGAGCAGCCGTATACCGAAACGCTTGGTCGATACGCACCAGGTGAATACAAAGACCCGTCGTACGAACGTCGTGGCTATCGTAATGACGGCTACAGCTGGATTGTTCAAGCTCTGCCGTACATGGAAGAAACCACATTGTACGAGGATCTTTCTCGGGTTACGCAACAGTTCAAGTTGACCGCTTTCAATCCAGCTCTCAACATTTCGCTTGTTGATCAAGGTTCGGGTGCGGATGATGCGGAAGTTGTTGTAAAGCACCCCGCTGAACAAAACATCGACTTCTTGCACTGCCCATCGTTTGCGGGTGAGCACTTCGCTCAGTACTCGTATGGCGGATTCTTTGAAGGCGGTAGCGGTGGTGAGCACCCAGTTGCCGGTACGAACTATGTCGCAGTTTCCGCGTGTATTACACGAACGTCCAGAGGGACCGTACAGGACTGGGACGGTCAGTTCGGTGGTTCAATCATTTCAAAGCGTAAGCCAAACTCGTCTGGTCTGAAAATTCGAGACCTGATCGACGGTACTTCGAAGACGATCATCATCGCTGAATCGAAGCGAGAAGGTTACAGCTCGTGGTACTCAGGTCAGTCTTCATTCGTCACTGCAATGCGTCCTGATCAAACCGATCTTGAGATCGTTTATAAGGAAGACGGAGCCAACGGAGTTGGTGACACCGTTCTTTCTGGCCTGAACTGGGGCCGCGATATCCTGTTGGATACCGTTGCTAACCCCAACCAGGCAAACGATTGGTACTGCACCGTTTGGAAAGGGGATCAGCCTCGTGACTGGGGCCCGAGTAGCGATCACGCTGGTGGCGTAATCGTCCATGCTTTCGCTGATGGTCACACTCGAGGTTTGCCAGAATCGACCGACTCAACTGCTTACTTCCGGTTGATTTCGCGAGGCGGTAACGAAACGGTTAATCAAGAAGACCTGTAAACGACTAGATAACTGATAACAAAAAGCCGTATCCTTTTGGGGATGCGGCTTTTTTCGTGCGCGGCACAAGAGACTGTCAAGTCGGTGGAGTGATTCGAATGATTGCAGTTCTGCTGCTTGACGACTTCGATGAAGTCAAGCTCGTCAGGTGGAGCGTTTGGTTTGCCAAGGCTTGGAAGCTCGATCTGTGCTTATTGGATGTTTTGCGGCGAACGAAACCTTGTCGAAGTGAGTCGGATGATTTAGGTGACGCGCCTATTGACGTTCGAAATGAAATACATCGCAGTGTCGCTGATGGCGAACTGAAGGTTCGATACATTTCAATGTCGACGAACGATCTTGTTGCAGGAATCGTCTCCGAAATAAGAGAGCTGAATCCAGAGCTAGTAGTTGTACCGAGGAACAGCACGACTCGGTCTGCGTCTCCGGATTTTTTGCTGCAGCGAAAATTGCTCAGTGGATTAGAGTGCAGTGTTTTGCTTCTCTGCCCTGACGGAAACGCAGATGCAACGAAGCTCAAGAAAATACTCACGGCCGGTGGCGAAGGGAATCATTCGTATAACGCGATCGCTCACGCCAAACAACTTGCCGAAGCAGCCGACGCAAAACTCACTGCCGTTTACGTCGAGTCCAACATAGGCACCGACTCTGAATCGGTGGGGCTCCAAATTCTCAATCGCACGTTGAGCCGGTCGGTCGGTGTCTCGCGACATTCGGTCGAGACCAAAGTGGTTGTCGATGACAATATTTTGGACGGGCTCCGCCAGTGCGTCGACGACGATGTTGATTTGATATTCTTGGGAATGCAACATCACGGAGTTGTGCACCGTTTCTTCTTTCGTTCGCTATCGGACGAAGTAACACTAGCGAGATTGGGGCCGGCCACAGCTGTACTGCGAGAAGAGCTGCCGCTAGTTGGAAAACTTCTTCGGCTGTGCGATCGCACGGTGCGGTCCAACGTGCCGCAGATCGAGCGTGATGAGCGATTGGCTTTGGTCGAGCGAATTCAATCGAGCTCAAAGTGGAACTTTGATTTTGTCGCATTGATCAGTCTGTCGACGCTGATTGCTGGCGGAGGCTTGATCCAGAATTCAGCAGCGGTTGTGATCGGCGCCATGCTAGTCGCCCCGCTGATGACTCCGCTCCTGGGAACCGGACTTGCATTGATCCAGACAAACCGAGTTCTGTTTTTTGGCTCGCTCGCAACGGTCGTTCGAGGTTTCCTTTTAGCGTTCGCACTAGGAACTGTGTTGGGACTGGCTGTTCCTGGTCTCACCGACGAAATGCTGGCTCGCGGATCGCCTGGCGTTTTAGATCTAGCCGTTGCGTTCGTTAGTGGAGTGGCCGCCGCATACGCAACCGGTCGACCGAATCTGGTTTCTGCATTACCGGGTGTCGCAATCGCTGCGTCGTTGGTTCCGCCGATCGCAACGTCAGGCATCGCAACGGCTAACGGCGATTTGCGATTGGCGGCGGGAGCGGCGCTTTTGTTTCTCACTAATATTTTGGCAATCGTGCTAGGTACGGCTGTCAGTTTTTGGGCTGTCGGAATACGCGGTAGTCACGAGCACGGCTATTTTGAGCGATGGGCCATCTCGGCTGGTGGCATGCTTTTGGTTCTGGCCATTGTAGTGGGAGCGTACGAAGCAACGGCTGGCAATAGCGTACCACCTGTTATTAGCGCACTGGTTACTCGCGATCTAGCGGATGTCAGTGCACACTGCGACCACATCGGCGTGGAGTTAGTAGACAATCAAGAAGCGGTCATTGTGCACATTCGTTCGTCCAAGCCCCTGGATGATTCGAGAGTCACTCGGATTGTTGAATTGGTTCGCCGCGAGCTTCACCAACCGATGCCAATCGAAGTCCACACCGAACTTCGCGTGCGTTTCAGCCCGTAGCGTCCATGACCGCGCGGCTCATCGATAACGCACCGAACTCGTTAACTACCGGCAAGCCGAACCTATTGATACGAGCCGCGGTGACAGTTTGTGCGGATTATTCTGGTTATATTTTCTTCGGGATTTTTAATGCAAAGCGTTCCGCTCGGATGATGGAAAGTGTTGGCGTTTAGAACTATATTCAGAACTAGGCCTTGTCGGTCCGCTGATCGGCGACACCTCAAAAATGGCCAATTCTTACCCCCCGCTTACAAAGAAGGCAAGTCCTCATGGTTCTTCGAAATTGCTTTACCGCATTCTTAGCATCGTTGCTAATGTGCGCCTGTGCGACGGCGCAGGATGCACCACAACCGTTCACGGCCGAAACGCTGCTGAGTCCGGTAATCGATAGCTACAGTCCGAAATACGACGACGTACAGGCTGCTCTCGACAGCCTTCGCTCAGGCAACGTCGAGCAAGCTCGCCAGTCGCTGGACGCGGCATATAGCAAAAACCCCGATTTACCGCCGCCTAACACGATGCTTGCTCAAATCATGTTTCAAGCTCGAAAGCCAGACGCGGGCAAGCAGGCGTTAAACGAAGCGACTCGAACCAATCCGGACGATCCAGGAGCGTTTATTTACTTGGGCGATCTCTCGCTTCAGGAACGGCAGCTCGGCGTTGCAGAAAGCATGTACACCAAAGGCGTCGAACTCTGCAACAAATACAGCGCAAACACGAAACGCCGTTCACGCCTGTTGGCCAAGGGCTATGGCGGGCTCGCACTTCTGAAAGAAAGTTCAAAGGATTGGGCAGGTGCGCAAGATTTACTTGAGAAAGTAATCCAAAACGATCCAGACAACGCAGTCGCGATGACCCGGCTTGGACGAGTCGTATTTCTTGGTGCGAAAAACGAAGAGGACGAAAAGAAGGCGTACAAAATCTTCACCGACGTTTACCAACTGGATCCGGAACATACCGCTCGTCACGAAATAAATATGGCGTTGCTTTATGAGCAAGGTGGACGATCGGCCCGAGCTGAAAGCTTGATGAACCTGGCGATTAAGCGAGACGGAAAAAATGCGAAAACGCGACTCGCTGTCACCAAGTGGGCTATCGACGCGGGCAAGCTCGACATGGCAAGCGAAAACGTTCAAGCTGCTGATGCAATCGAACCGGACTCATTGGAAGTCCTCGTCTACAAAGGGCTCATTGATCGATTCAAAGGCAACTACGCAGCCGGGGAAGCGGCATTCCGAGAAGCTCATTTCAGATCGCCGAAGCACTTGGGCGCGATGACGCAACTCGCGCTTTGCTTGACTTCACAGGACGAC
This sequence comes from Planctomycetales bacterium, assembly GCA_020426925.1. GTDB lineage: Bacteria > Planctomycetota > Planctomycetia > Pirellulales > Pirellulaceae > JAGQPC01. Next base: position 23,899 of record JAGQPC010000003.1, read on the forward strand.
GACCAGAAGAAACAACTAGGGCTTCAGTTCGCCGACCTGTGCGTTCGAGTCTATCCCGATCTGAAGCAATCGTCAGGACGCGAATCGGCTGTGGTGCTCGCGTGGTGCTTAGCGCAAGTCGGTCAGTCAAACGCCGCTGCCCAAGCAGTTGCACGAGTGGTTCGGGAAGGATCGATCAGCGCAGACAGCGCGTACTACGCTGCACAGATCATTTTCGACGCAGGTCAATCGACTGCCGCCGAACGCATTCTAGAGTCCGCTCTTAAGAACGAGCGTGCTTTTCCAAACCGCTCAAAAGCGGAACAGCTGATGAACCGAATCAAGCAAGGTTAAGCTCAGCTCTCGCGATCGAACTAACCGTTTTCAACGCACGGCCTCCCATTCAGTTGGTGAGGCCGTTTTTTTTGTGGACGCCAACCTGGCTGTGCCACCTCTTACAAGCTGAATGTTGTTCAAGCCGAGCGGCAAAGTCAGTCACTGCCGCTCATGTCTCGCGTGCGGTCTATCAACAAGCCAAAGCGCGTTCTTCGTTTAGCAATCTTAGTGCCAAGTAACCCGTCAACTCTGCGGGGCACGCGGTCGTCGCGCGTGGGGTAATTGACGCGTTTTTTTGTTGAAATGACGCTCGCCAGTGCTTACAACGTGTAACTGCGAGGGTTAGTGTTCCCCTCGTTCTGTCGGTGATCCAACAGGTTTGTCGCAACAGCACAGAAGATCTTCCGTTTCTTGCAGTAGGTTCCACTGCGTTTTCAGTAGTCCGGGAGCTTTAAAGGTGATCAATCATGCCAACCGCAGCGAAGACGATTCGTGATGTTAAAGATCAGGAACTTTTGGCGATCAGAGAACGGCGAGCCGTTCATGTGGCCACGGAGGCTGCATCTGATGCTCCACAAGTGGCACCCGACGATTCCGTTTCACGACGAAGCGACGCACCGGAACCGCAGGATCTAACAGGCCTAGCATTGTCAGGCGGCGGCATACGAGCGGCTGCTTTTTCATTGGGCTTTATCCAGGCAATGTGTCGCACTGGTCGGATGAAAGCGTTCGATTACATGTCGACCGTTTCCGGTGGAGGCTATGCGGGCTGTTTGTTTTCGTCGACCGTCGCGCGTCGCAAGAACCGTATCAATTGGGAACGGAACGGCAAATACAATCGACTAGATTTCGAGCAAAACGAAGATGGCAGTCAACCTGACACGGTCAAACGGCTGTCGCTGCACGGTCGCATGATGGGAAACTTCTTGCGATTGCTAAGCCGGCATCTCTGGGGCTTCTTGGTCAACGCAACATTCACGATAAGCGGCATCGTCGCGATCGCCGCGATTCTGGCTTACATCATGAGGATCCCGTGGGACCACAACATGCTTCCAGTGCTGAGCGAGTTGGGGTTTAACAACGATCTCGCGGTCGCGTTCTTTTTCACGTTTCTCATGTTCCAACTGTGGATCGCGAGCCACGCGTTCATGTATGTGGCGAAGTTGTTGGGACGCAAGGTGGCACCGGTTACTCAGCTCACCTACTTACTGCTAATCGCAAGTGTTGCTCTGGGCATCATCAATGTGCTCGCGATTGGTGATATCGATATCGGCGGGTTATTTGCCGGTCGCGGAGGCAACGCCAAATTACAGGCAGCACTCAATAATCTCGTCAGCTGGATTGGCCTGGCAATTAGCGGAGCATTCGCGACGTCGCTGCTTCCCTACTTGTCACCGAAACGGCTCATGGAAAGTGGCAACCCGGATGCTGGCCGAATTCAATCTCTTATTTTCCGCGCTGCAAGCAACGGATTAGTTATTGGAGCACCGCTCGTTATCTATTTCTTCTTGGTCCACGAAGACATTTCTGGTTGGAATCACAACCGTCCGGATTCAGATCTGCTGACCGCGTCGCACTTCAGCCCGGTTGATTTCGCTGCGAAGCTGGAGTCGCAAACTACGAGCGACAATCCAATGCAGGCAGAGCTTGCGCGAGTTATGTACGAAGGAATCAACGGTAAGGACTTTGAGGACAAAGAATTCGTAGAGTCAAGTGTCGAGTTTGGCGAGTTGCTGAAGGAAATTCGAAGTGCTGGTGAGCAGAAGAGAATCGATGACAAGGAATATGGCCTCATCAGTCGTTGTTGCCTCTGGCTTGCCAACGCGATCCGGCTCAATGAACGCTTCAGTGAACGTGTCAAGGCAATGAAAGAAATGCGTGCGAAAAGTGAAGAAGTCACCAGACGTTTCAACGAACGCATTGTGTCGAGTCCGCACCTTTTCGTTGACTTGCTAGGCGACCAGGCTGAAGCCGATAGACGGCATCCACTCCTAGATCTTTTCAAGTCAACGGAAAGTTCCGGAGTGGTGCAAAACCTCTTGGGTACGTTAGGGCTGCCAGCTGGGAGGCCCACACTATCTGCAGACAACAGTCTGGAAATCGCTATTGAAGCGATCCAGAGCGGCACCAAGCAATTGAACGTCCGCTACCGGCTTGGCGAGCAAGAGTTCGACGTCGTTCCAAACGCAGACGAAGTTCGACCAGACAGGAAGCAACAGCTGGCAGTGCTTGTGTTGCTGGCAAGACAAGCTGCCAATGAACGATCGATCGTGGAGCCTGCCGCGCCAACCATCGATCCTCCTCCTGAGACTCAAAGCGAATCTACCGAAAATCCCGTTTCGTATCCCAAGGTAAAATTCTACGCCGTCGAATCATTAAGCGGACAGTTTGTTTCGAAACTGCAAGAGCTGCTGCACGACGACGGATTAAGAAACCAAATTGAGAAGAAGCTGAAACTCTTGAATCTCCCGTCGAGTTTTGAGGGTGAAGAACAAAAGCGAACGTTTGCCGAGTGGCAGTCAAAACATGCGCTGGTTGTCGACGAATTAAGTCGTCAGATTCGAACCAACAACTGGAAGATTCTCAATTCCATGTATCCGCAAGAAATCCGTTCGAGCGACACGGTATTTGCGTACACGGTTAATGCTCAAGATCAAGCTTATCGACTGAAGATTGCGTTGTGGGCTGCCATGATCTTCGTCGGCATCGGTTTTATAACAAACTTGAACAACACGTCTCTGCATGGCGTCTATCGCGATCAGCTGGCCGAAATTTGGTTGTCAGACCCTCAGATCCAAGTGCACGAACTGGAAAACGCCTGTAAGAACGGCGCTCCATTTCATCTGGTAAATGGCACCGTTAATCGAATGGGCCATCGACTTGATCCCGATACTGAGGGTAAGTCGCGGTTTACTTTCAGTCACCGCTACTGTGGCACGAATAAAGTCGGCTTTCGCGAAACGAAACAATACAACGGCGGGGACATGCGGTTGGCCGATGTCATGGCGATTTCCGGTGGTGCCGTCACGTCGGTGAATTCACCAACTCTGCTGCACCAACTGATTCTGTTTCTTACAAATTGCCGACTGGGTCAGTGGCTGCCCAACCCGCAAACTTACAAAGAAGACTTCTACTGGCCTTCGCCCATACGTGCGTTGGCTGGCATGCTGTCTCGCCCAGAACAGCGGAGTCATTTTTTCGTGAGCGACGGAGGGCATATCGACAATACCGGACTTGCGCCATTACTGGAGCGTCGGTGCCGCCTGATGATGTTTGTCGATTCAAGCTACGACCCAAAATACGAATTCTCAAATTTGCTTAGCGTGATGCACGACGCCCGTGCGAAATATGGCGTTACGTTTGAGCCGTATGATGGCAAAAGCAGTTTGCCAGTAGACAAAGTCCTGGACCGATTGCGCCCGTCGGAGGAGGAACACGGTCAAAGCGAATCGCACTTCGTCGCGTTCACAGTTCACTATCCGGAATGCGATGCAAAAGGGGGTCCCGTCGCGAAGGGCATCTTGATTTGCTGCAAACTTACAGTGACCGGTGACGAACCGATCGAGATCGTTGAGGAAACCAGAGGGAAGGGAGCTTTTCCTCACCATCCAACGACAGATCAGCTTTTGCCACCCGAGATCTTCGAAGCGTACCTAATGCTCGGCCGTCACGTCGGCGAGCAAGTTGATACTTACGTCGCAGACGGGAATTTGGATTGCTTCGATGTTCCACGTGCCTGGCACGGAGACCAGGCAAGCGATCCTGATCCGGAACCAGCTTCTTCGTCGGTTGCAAGAAAAGAAGCGGCGCATTCGGAATCGTTTCGAGAAGTTGAACAGGAGCTTCGATCGCTTCCATTTGACAAGCCGGGGATTGCAAGAGTAACTGAAATTCTGAACCATTGGTGTCGCGACCATCTCGAACCGGTCGCACGATCGATGAGACAATCACATGCGAACTGCTCCGAGTCGGACCAGCCAGAAAACAGCATACGAATTGACACATCGATCTTTGAGATGGTTTCGAATTGGGCGCGTGACGATGATCGAGGGATCGACGCTCCTCGTGGACTGCGGGCAGAGTTTTGCGCGCCCTTGCTGGAACAAATCGAAAAACATCGGGACGCGATCGTTCGCGATGTCGCAGCGAAGAAAGAGTATCGCGTTTTGCTGAGCGTGGTCGGCCACGGAGTTCGAAACGTCCGCGCTGCCATCCGACGGCTGTCCGCATCTCAAGACCCCGAACAGCCCGTTAGCTGAACGTTGGCATCTAAGCTAAGCGGTTTTGTTGTTGCCACATTGCCAGTCGCGGCGCAAGCTGGTCTGGTGATGCGGTACCGGTCGTGTTGATCTGTTGGACAGTAATTGAAGCGACCAAGTTTCCAACGAGCGCCGCTTCGGCAAGCGTTGCGCCGGCGCAGAGTGCCAAAACGGCTCCAGCGGTTGCGCTGTCGCCAGCGCCGGTTGGATCGACGGGGCTGTCCACGTGAATGCCCGGAACAGCAGTCCATTCTGGATCGCTGACGACCATGCCGTGAGTTCCTCGAGTCATAACGACTGGCGCCTCGTTCTTCGCTCGAAGTTCTGCAGCTGCTTCCAGCAACTCTTCGAATTTGATCTCATCATCGGGAAGTGGGTTGTCGACGTTCATCACTTCGAATTGATTCGGCTTGATCGTCAGTCCAGGAAAATCATGGATGCGTCTTCGACTATCTGCCCAAAACAGAACGTTTGCATTTGCCTTGGCTCTTTGCGAAAGTGATTCGCGAACGGTCGTCGTAACGACTCCTGAATCAGGAATGTCGACCTGGTCAAGCACAATCACTGCGTCGACGTTGGGTAGCAAAGAGTCCAATGACGCGACGATTCGTTCCTCCAATCCGGTTGAAGTGGCAGTACGATTTTTTGTGTCCAGCCGCGAATGCTCTGCATCCAGGCTAACTACGTCAGCATCGCGGGGCTTGAGATAGGTTGGCGTAAATCGATCGTCTGCTATGTGCAGGTGCTCCGTGCTGCAGCCGAGATTAGCGAGCTGCTTTCGCAGATCGTACGATTCACCGTCGTCGCCAGTAAAGCCAATCGAATGCAAAGTGCCGGCACCCAACGCCGCCAAGTTGCAGACGACAGTACCAGCGGCTCCTGGGCTACAACGCACGCCGATTACTTGGTGTGCGGTCTTCCCGGTTTCCACACTCCGCTCGCCAAGTGCTGGATCGATGTCGAGGTACTTATCCAGAAAGAAGTCGCCAAGTATTGCAATTCGCGCGTCGCCAAAACGACTGACGAGTTCGGCAAGTCGCTCCCGTGATAAATCGATGGTTTTCATGCCTTGCGTTCCTCCAACGAACGTGTCAGTGCCAACAGGAAGTCGCGATTGTCGGCCTGCATGTACCGCATGGTTCCACCCATTCGGTTGAACGATTTGTTGTATCGCAGATAGTAGGCTGGATTGTCTTCCGGAGGCTCGCCCTTGGACCAATCCCAAGTCGACTCAGCGAGATCGTTGATGAATATGAAATGATTGTCGATATGCTCGCCGCGCTGAATCGCTAGGTTTTGCGAGATGGACAACGATTTTTCAAACACCATCGGACTCATCACCGCTGAACCGATCGAGATGTAGACGCCGCCCTCTAGACGACTTACGCTTTCGGCAAATGTCAGGAAGTCTCGCTCGGCGACTCGTCCCAAGCATGAACCATTGTTCATTGGATGATTGTAAATAATGTCATGGCCGATCATTGGGTGACCTGTGAAGGGGACTCCCAGTGCGTACGCGCCAGCTTGCACGCTGAACTTCTTCCACGGATGAGCGACTTCCAGTTTTCCGTCCGCTAAGTTGAACGTTCGTTTGATCGCTAAGAGTTCAGCAGCCGATGATGCGAGTCTGGGATTCGAATCCAAATTGTCGTGAACGGCATCCCTCAGTTCACTCTCGGCTGGAATCGTCAGGCATTCGTTCTGGATCATGGAGCCGACCGCTTCGCCGTATCCAAGCCCTTCAAACGCACCTACGTTCAACGCCAAATTGATGTAGAAACCGGTTTCTTCCCAGTTGCCGAAACGCCCTTCGTTGACCATCGCCTGAACGTCTTCACAGCTTCGCCCCTGAAAAGCGAACTCCCAATCGTGAATCACTCCCGCTCCATTTGTTGCGAGATGCGTGACCTGATTTGTCTCAATCAAACGCAGCAGCACTGGGCCTAACCCGTTTTTGATCGCGTGAGCTCCAAACGTGATCATCACGGGGCGATTGTTCTTCCTGGCTGCGACGACTCGGTCAGACAGCTCGTTGACGAGCGTTTCGTTCGAATCGCTAAGAGGACGCGGCTGAGCGTCTGGCGAAATATGGTCCGCTTCAATTTGTTTTTTGTTTTTCCGAGCGGAAAGCGGATCCATTGTGACCAGCGAACGGTCGAATTGCGGGTATGGCATTTTTGAGCTTGAGCTGCGTGTGAGTTCGAAACTGCGGACGGAACGCGAAGTGCGATTGCTACTTTTTATCCTTCAAACAAATAGGCCAACAACCGGTCACATTCTGCGTAATCGGGGATGACAAGATCAGCACCGACGCCGATCAGGCGATTTCGCTTCCACTCATCAGGTTTACCGCTGCGCCCGCTTTCATCGCTGGCTACGGCGACGGCCGTACCTCCGACCGCTTTGATGTTTTGGATTTCGACGTAGCCGTCGCCAAAACCCAACAGCTCCGCTCCGTCCACGTTGTTCGTTTCGAGAATCCGCTGAATCACTTGCGCTTTCGAGAACGACTTGTAATCGTCTACTGCACCGTGAACATGTTCACCAAAGAAAAGCGACAACTGCAATAACTCGACTTCTTCTTTCACGTAATTCTCGTCAGTGCCACTCGCGAGATAGAGTACCGCGCCGCGGGCCATCAGATTCGTGAGCAGTTCCATGGTTCCTGGCACCAGCATTTCTGTGGGCTCAACACGCCCGGTGCGCAAGTCGTCACGTCGTGATTCAATGCGGTCCATCAGACGCTGATGGTAGATTTCTTTGTATTCCAGTGCTGGCCGAGCGGTTCCGCCACGTTTCTCGATCTCTTCGACAAGCCGAAACATTTGGTAGATCGTTTGCTTGCCGTTTAGCTCCATCACGAAATCGTGGGAAAGTTTATAGAGTTCGTCTTGCGATTCCGATGTGCCCGTCTCGGTCAGGAATTCGACCATCATCGGCACCATAATCTCCGGCCAGCCTTCCCGGACGAGACTGAGCGTTCCGTCGAAATCGAATAGTACCTGTCTAGGTACACGTTTCGCCTGCAAACCGCGAACGATTTCAATCGACGTGCCGGGAAGAAACGATGTGCCGACGCTAGTGTCGACGACTCGCCTGTAATCCTGTTCGATGTTGTCCGACATTTCTAACTTTCGTGTAACGAGCTCGATTCGTAAGCCGCAAGATTCTGCTGGTTCACTGATTTTGTGTGTCTTGTATTGCCAACACACTTTTTTGTGCGAAGGAACCGGCAATCAGGTCATGAATCTAACGAATCGATCAAACCAATGTAAGGTTTCGCCACAACGTTCTCCATGAAAATCAAATGGAGTTACGCGACTTCGGGAGGTCTTTGGTGGAGATCGAAACGTACAGGCCAATGCTTGAGTACTTGAAAGAATGGACCGGCGGTTTAACGAATCGCAGTGGGCGGATTCTCTACCGGCAGATGGAAAACCTGTACAATGCCTAACGCAGGAACTCTAATTTGCGCGAGCAGTGAAATCGCGTGAATATCATCTCGGGCTGTCTGCTCTGGACAAAACTAAACTGAATGAGGCTGAACGATGGAACGGTACATTTTGCTGGCGACGATTTTGCTGAGCGTTTTGAATACGAATCTCGTTGCACAAACCGAAACTCCAGCGACGCAATGGCCTCAGTTTCGTGGGGTGGACGGACAGAATCGATACAGCGATCAGGTCCCGATCGAGTTTGGTCCTGGGATCAACGAACTGTGGAGCACCGAGATTGCTGCCGGACATTCTTCTCCGATCATTTGGGGCGGTCAGATATTCTTGACAGGAGCGGACGATGCTCGACTGTATGTCGTTTGTCTTTCCAGAGATTCCGGCAAGCTGCAGTGGCAGCGCGACTTCAAAGTGGAATTCGAAACGGACTACTTCCACAATGATTGCTCGCCAGCATCTCCAACATGCTGCACGGACGGCGAACGTGTTTACTCCTACTTTGGCGACTACGGAGTAATTGCTCACGATTTGAGTGGCAATGAAATCTGGCAGAAAAGGTTTGCTCATGTTCCACAGCCGTTCGGTTTCGGCAGTTCGCCGATCCTGCATGACGGAAAGCTGATTGTCGCGCGCGACGTGCCGCAGTTCGGTGGGGTCTTTTGTTTTGACGCGGCCTCGGGCGAAGAAAAGTGGATGATTCCGCGGCCCGGTGGTCGAGGTAGCTTCAGCACACCAGTTGTGTGGAAGAATGATACAGGAGCTGAGCTAGTTGTTGGCGGGTCCGGGACGCTCAATGGTTACGACCTCGATTCGGGGAAATCGCTGTGGGTTGTAAATAACTTGCCGGCATTAGCTTGCACATCGCCAGTCGCGACGAAGCAATTGCTTGTTTACGGTGCGTGGACTACGGCGCACGTGACAGGTGTGGAACGTACTGAATCGGGCTTCGACGACGACATCAAGTTCACCGAACAAGAGCTTGTCGACCCGGTGGCGCTCGCGACACGATTTGACGAGAACGGTGATGGCAAAATCGCTCGTGAAGAACTGCCCGCAAGCCGGATGAAGGAAGCGTTTCGCTTTCTCGATGCGAACAATGATGGCTTCTTGGCCGGCCAAGAAATCACTGGTTTTTTCAACTCGCCAGCCGCTCCTGGACGAAACGTAATTGTCGGGATTCGTCCTGGAGGCCGAGGCGACATCACAGAGACTCATGTGGAATGGGAGGCCTTCAAGCAGCTGCCGTACGTCGCGTCTCCGGTTGTTCACGACGATAGCGTTTTCTATGTCAAGAAAGGCGGATTCTTGACTCGAGTCAACCTGTCAGATGGCCAGAATGTGTACACGAAACGACTGGGAGTTGGCGGAGAGTACTACGCAACACCGATTGCTGCGGGTGACAAGTTGATCGTTTGTGCTGAGCGCGGCACTGTGTTTGTCGTCGATCCTAAGGGAAAAATGGAAGTACTGTCGACCAATGCGATTGGCGGAGACATTGCCGCGACACCTGCCATTGTCGATAACACGCTTTACTTGCGGACAACCAACCGTTTATCTGCGTTTCGCAGCAAGTAGGTCTGGCTACAGCATATTTACTTGTGAGGTCCTGGCGACCTAGAATCCGAATCGCCGTCGCATCATTCGCGGTGGTCCGATCGGCGGTCGAGGCCCGATGGGTGGCCGAACTGCTGGAACCGGAATGGGCGGTCCGACTGGAACCGCAATACGAACTGAAGTGCGGCTTGGCACGGGCGGAAGTGGCGGTGCGATGACGCGAATTCGCGTTCCACTGTTGTTCACTGATACACGACCTTCCGAGCGAATGCTGATTCCTGGCGCATTCACGGTGACTCGGCGTCGATACGTTCGAGTCGTTGGAGCAGGTGTGGGCGTGCGACTTGCAACTGTGTTCAGGGAATTCACCGTGGCGGCCATTGGCTGCTCGTCACGAAGCAAGTGAACCTTTAACGGAACTTGCGAGGTCTTCACTACCTCGATCAACTCGCTGGCAGAGAAAACGTGTTTGTCGTTGATCGATTCAACTACGTCACCAAGTTTCAAACCCGATTGTGCAGCTGGACCATCAACGACAAGGCCGACTATTTTCACACCGGTCTCAACGCCAGCAACAGAAACGCCAAGTTCTTGCGAACGTCCTTCGCGACGGTCGAGGGCACCTTGCCGATTTGGTCGAGGCACTTCTGCCAACTCTTGAGTTTCGTCAGTGGCGGGTGGAGTTGGCACCGCCAACCTAGCTTCTGGAAGTTCTTCAAATGTTTCTTCGGCGGTCAGCTCTGCCGCAGAGTCCGGAGTAGGCTCTGCCGGAGGCGAGTCGACAGGTTCTTCGTAGGCAACAGGAGAAACTTTTTCTGGTTCCGTTGGGACCAAGATCGACTGCAAGCCATCGTCATCGGTTTGCCCAAAACTGACGGTTCCCCAACCTGCCATACATACTGTTAACGTGGCGAACCATACATTGATTTGTTTAGTCATTTGAAACTCCGCTTCTGCGAATTTCGCACTGCGATGCGAGTTGCTGTGGTGCTGTGTGTCGCCGCATTCTACGCGCGTCAAAGTCTTTTGACCACGTGTAATTGAAATTACTGACAAGCAAGTTAGTGACCGTGTTTCAATAGTTGATGCTTTTCGGAATCGAAAATAGTTGAACTTTCTTGCGGGCGCCTGTAACTTGGCGGCACCTACTAGTTCTGAGAACGCTAATGAACTGATCTCTCTGCGATAGTTTACTCCCTGTATTCGCTCGTATTGATGCCGAGCGGTTTTCAGCTCTTTTTGGCGGATTCACCGCCTACAGCGTTTTGATTTTGCCTCATGGCAAAGGAGAGTGTCCTAATGTTCCGCACAACTAGTGCCGTGCTAACCGCACTGTCAATATTCTTGCTACCGGCGTCTGCACTGTTCGCAGTACCGACCAATCCGCGTCTCGCTAGCGAAGCGACTCTTCCGGGGACCACGATCTTTGAGTACTCGCCTGACACCGGCGATCTTCACGTATATCAAGACGAAAACGCCGAGTTCGAAATTACGGCTCTTGAGATAACGTCGACCAGCCACTCGTTTCTGTATGACGGTTGTCCGTTTGCTCCGGTCAACTGTTTCCTGTTTGATGTTTACCGCCACGACAAAGTGTTCCGTCTGGATCAGGGCGGCTATGGCGATGTGACGTTTCCTGCGGCGTTGCCGCCAGGGTTGTCGCAGTCATTCGTGGCGAGCGATCTGAATGTGGACGGCGCTATATTCCTGGGAGGCACGTTCAGTGATGTGATTTTGCTTGTACCCGAACCCTCAAGTTTCGGGATTGTCAGTTTGTCATTAATAGGGCTCCTGTTTCGGCGCCGCAATTGACAGAATCGGCCCGCAAATCTATGCTTTTTGGCTTGATCGGCGTTTGTTCATGCCGAATATATGGTTTTCTCATGCACGAGTTTGACGGTCATTGTGAATTTTCTCGGCGCGGCGAGGTATTCGTCGCTGTTATTCCGATGATTATTAGCATCTACAGTGCGGGCGTGCCGACGCCTTGGGCATGAGAGCATTGAACAACTTCAAGCCTCAGAGCCTGACCGGCTTTGAGGCTTTTTTTGTTGCGATCATCAGGTTTGGCTGATTTGATCATCTAGACAGTAGTGAACGAAAACATGCGACGAATTCAGATTTACGACACAACTCTCCGCGATGGCTCTCAGGGCGAAGGCGTCAGCTTCTCGCTGCATGACAAAATTGCAATCGCGAGGAAGCTGGACGATCTTGGATTCGATTACATCGAAGGTGGCTATCCGTTGTCGAACGAGAAGGACGTCGAGTTCTTCGCGGCTCTGCGAAACGATCCGCTAAGAAATGCTCGTGCGACAGCGTTCGGGATGACTCGGCGGCGCGATGCCGATGCAGCGTCCGATCCGGGCATGCAGGCGCTCGTCGCAGCGGAATCTCCTGCGGTCACGATTGTTGGCAAAACATCCGAATTTCACGTCACCGACGTCCTGCGAGTTTCGCTTGAAGAAAACCTGGCGATGATCAGCGAATCGGTTGGGTTTGTTCACAATTCCGGCCGAGAAGTGATCTACGATGCTGAGCATTTCTTTGATGGCTGGAAACTGAATCCGGAGTACGCCGCGAAAACGATCAAAGCAGCCGCCGAAGCCGGCGCATCGATTATCGTTTTGTGCGATACGAACGGTGGAAGCATGCCAGAAGAAATCGCGGAGCTGACTCGAGCGGCTGAAAAAGCTGTTGGCATTCCGATCGGAATCCACTGCCACAACGACTGCGAAGTCGCGGTCGCGAATACCTTGGCGGCCGTCGATGCTGGTGCGGTTCAAGTACAGGGAACGATCAACGGCATTGGAGAACGCTGCGGCAACGCGGACCTAATCTCCGTGATCGCGAATTTGGCGTTAAAGAAGCACGGCTATGAAGTGTTATCGCCTGCGGCGGTCGAGCGTTTGACAGAACTGTCACGCTACGTCTACGAAACGGCAAACATGCACTATCGAAATGGCCAGCCGTTCGTCGGGCCAAGTGCGTTCGCGCACAAAGGCGGCATGCACGTCCATGCAGTTAACCGAGCAGCGTCCAGTTACGAACACGTTCCGCCCGAATCGGTTGGCAACGAACGTCGCATTCTGGTCAGTGAACTTTCGGGCCGGTCCAACATCATCAGCAAAATGACGCAAGACGAGATGAAAAACGATCGAGTGTTAATGGACTCGATATTGGCCAAAGTCGTTTCGATGGAAAACGAAGGTTACCAATTCGAAGCAGCGGAAGCCTCGTTCGACTTGCTTGTTCAGAAATGTGCGAAAACGTACGAAGCTCAATTCGAACGCATCAAATACCACGTCGAAGTCGCCTGCGACCCCGACGGCGAACACGTCACAGAAGCAACCGTAAAACTCCGCGTTGGCGACGAGATCCGTCATGAAGTGGGCGAAGGCGACGGACCTGTGAACGCCTTGGATGCGGCGCTGCGAAAAGCACTCGCCGAAACATATCCGCACCTCGCCGAAATGCAGCTGGTCGACTACCGAGTTCGCGTTGTTAACTCGGAAGCGGGCACCGCCGCTCGCATTCGCGTAACTATCGAAAGCAAAGATGATCACGCCGTTTGGGGAACGGTTGGCGTCAGCGAAAACATCATCGAGGCCAGCTGGATCGCGCTAGTCGATGCCATCGAGTACAAGCTTTTAAAAGACAACGCAGCGTCGCCCGTCGGCGCGTCCACCTAATAAATCAGATCACACTGCCACGGCAGCACAAGGCGTTTGTTCGCCTAACACTGAAAACACTGAGACTCCAGACCGACCGTCAAGACGGATAACGAAATGACCACGACCTTCGCCGCGAAAGATCTTCCGACTCGCTTCGATTTTAAGGACGCTCAAGCTCGATGGTATCAATGTTGGGAAGACAACAAGTACTTCCACAGCGAGCCCGATCCGAACAAGAAACCGTTCACGATCGTCATTCCTCCTCCAAACGTTACCGGAGCGTTGCATCTTGGTCACGCGCTGAACAATTCGCTACAGGATATTCTCATTCGGATGAAGCGAATGCAGGGCTTCAATACATTGTGGATGCCGGGAACCGATCACGCCGGAATCGCAACGCAAGCGGTTGTTGAACGCCGTCTTCACGAAGAAGAAGGAAAAACGCGTCATGACCTTGGTCGAGAGGCGCTCGTCCAACGGATTTGGAACTGGAAGGAATCGTATGAAAAGCGAATTCTCGGCCAGCTGAAAAGTATGGGGTGTAGCTGCGATTGGGATCGTGTTCGGTTCACGTTGGACGACGTTTGTGCTACCGCAGTTCGCCAGACGTTTTACGATCTGTTCAGCAAGCAACTGATCTATCGCGGGAAGCGGCTCGTCAACTGGGACACGTTCCTGCAGACCGCTGTTAGCGATGACGAAGTATTTCACGAAACGATTAAGGGCCATTTCTGGCACATTCGTTACCCGGTCATCGATCCAAAACCGGGCGAGCCTGAATTCGTTACGATCGCGACGACTCGACCTGAAACGATGTTGGGCGACACGGCCGTTGCGGTTCATCCTGATCCAGCGAAGGCGTTCGATAAACTTGAAGCCGAACTGGCCGAAAAACTGGCGGCTGCTCCAACAAAAGAAAAGGCCGACATCCAAGCCGAAATTGAAAGGATTGCAGAACGCCGCAAGACGAAGCTCGCCGCCTTGGAGCAACTTCGCGACATGGCGATCGACGGTCGGATGCTTAACCTGCCGCTGCTAGATCGTCCTATTCCGTTGGTTGCGGACGAATGGGCGAAGCCGGAAATGGGAAGCGGCTGTGTCAAGATCACGCCTGCACACGATGCAAACGACTACGAAGTCGGCGGCCGTTGCAATCTTCCGAAAATCAACATTCTCAATCCCGATGGCACGATGAATTCGAATGCCGGGCCGTACCAAGGATTGGCGATTAAGCAATGTCGATCGCAACTTGTTGATGACCTCGACGCAAAAGACTTGTTGGTCGAAGTTGAGGATCGAGAAATTGAGTTGGCACATTCCGATCGCAGCAAGACACCGATCGAACCGTATCTCGCCGATCAATGGTTCGTCAAAATGGCCGACTTGGCACAGTCAGCGATGGACGCTGTCACTGACGGCCGAGTCACCATTCATCCTCCGCGCTATCAAAAAGGTTATCTCGATTGGCTGGGCGAAAAACGAGATTGGCCGGTCAGCCGACAACTGTGGTGGGGGCATCGCATTCCAGTTTGGGCTGTTACGGGAACGCCTGAACACCTCACCGCTTTGACGCTGCCGCATGTCGAATCGCTCGATCTTGCGTCGGACCGGCAAACAACAAAATCGGGCTTGGAGGATAAAGTAACAACGTTCGTTGCTGCCGGGCCCAAGGAGGGCGAGTACACGATTTTCTCGTGCGTCGCTCCTGGTAATGAATCGCTCGAGCAACAATTAAACGACGCCGGGATGACGCAAGAGGATGACGTGCTGGACACGTGGTTCAGTAGTGCGTTGTGGCCTCATTCGACACTCGGTTGGCCCAGGAAGACTCCGGAACTCGAATACTATTATCCGACCAGCGTTCTCATCACAAGCCGCGACATTATTACTTTGTGGGTTGCACGCATGGTGCTGACGGGGCTGAACAATATGGGCGAGATCCCATTCAGCGATGTCTTCATCCATCCAAAGATCCTGGACGGCTACGGCGAAACGATGTCGAAGTCGAAAGGCAACGGAGTCGATCCGCTGGAAC
>JAGQPC010001273.1 GCA_020426925.1 Planctomycetales bacterium
GCAAGCAAGCCTCTCGCGAAAAGCGGCGACGACAAAAAGCTCTCAGCAAGTCACGTCGCTAGATCGCCAACCAGCTCTGCCCCAAATGCCGCCCGGGACCTAACCGGACCTAACCGTTCTGTTGCGCGCTTACTTCGAAATGCACCAAGCGGCCAGCAATTCGCGCAGAACCACGCGGCTCTCCGAATGGCGCATCATTCAATGGAACACGACGAACTCGCACTGATTTGCGCCGTTACGCGAAAACGCAAACGTGCGCTCCGGGCAACGAAGAATTGCGGGTCACGCAGTGGCTACTGGCCAACCAACCTAGGCGACCACGAACGCAACCAGATGAACGATGCCCGACAAACTAGCGCAGAACTTCGGCGTTACACAAAGATCCCACCAATCGCTGGCGGTCCACGCGAGCGACAATCACCAGAGAATGGCGTTCCCTGCGACGTCGTTGCAGGCGATTCGAGAAAAACAAAGAATTCCGAAGTCAGAGGTTCGATTGGTTCGACGACGTCAATGCTCTGAGCTAAAACTCGACACACAACACAATCGTCGGGAGATTCGGGAGAATCCTGGTCTCGATTGCCCGATTCAGCATGTCGCGAGTGGTGGCAACAATGTGGACATTCGCTAACTCCATCTCGGTCAATGCCGTGTTGTTGGACTCCCGGCAGATAGTGCAAACCGTGACCGACAACTGAAACGGCAACATATGCCGCCAGCAAAAAGTGTCGACTTGCTCGCTGGGAGAAAATGAGCATCACTACCGCACTGTGAACGTGTTTTGCTTAATAAAGAGCAGCCCAACTATGCGTCATTATCCATAGCGTCCCTCAACCGTCAACGCTGTTTGCCGCATTTAAGCAGTGGAGATCACTGCGTCCGCGCATTCGCACCGCACATTCGCGTATACCGAATGAGGAAATCGAGTTCTCGATGAAAGGCAGACATCACTCGCACTTACTTGGTACTGCTGTGTGGCTCTACTTCACGTGCAAGAAGGAGCCCCATCTCGAACGCCAATTCGAGTTTCTACAAGGTACGCGGACTGCTCGGTTCGAGAAACTCGATATTCCCGGTCTTAACGTCATACATTGCACCGACGAGCTTAACCTCTTGCCGCTCGATAGATTCACGAATCACGGCGCTCCGCTCGACAATCTGAGCCAACGTATGGAGAACGTTATTCCGAGCGATAGCGTCGACGAAGTCATCAACTTCACTTTCCGACAGAGTGTCCATCCCTGAAAGACCATCAAACCGGTTCAGTGCTTCGGTGACGCTTGGCTCGATCTCCTCGACTATTGACTGCAAGTGCAGGCACCCGGTCACGGATTCTGTAGCTTGCCCCTTTGCTATCAATTGAGCAGCTGACGTTACTGCGCCGCAACGGGTATGTCCCAGAACTAATAGTAGTTTGACCTTTGCAACATTTACCGCATACTCCAGACTGCCGAGTGAGTTAGCACCAACAACGTTGCCGGCAACCCGCACGCTAAAAATATCTCCCACGCCAAGATCAAACACCAATTCGGTCGGAACTCTGGAATCGATGCAGGCTAGTACAGCCGCCAATGGATTCTGCCCTGCAGCGGTCGCAGCCACATGACGTCCCAAATCGCGGTTCAGTCGATTTCCACTTACGAAACGACGATTGCCGTTTCTGAGGATTTCAATCACCTGATCCGAAGAGATTCTTTGCTGCAGGCCTTGCGTTGTGTAATCTGCAAACTGAATGACTTCCCCAAATTCAAACTTCGGCTTGAATCCGACGAGATTCACTTTCACGCCTCTAGCTTGTGCGACGTTGTCCTTGAAATCTCGAATCAGGCATAGCACATCGGGATCTATGTAATCGGTCGCTGCTGCAACAATTCGTAGCCGCGTACCAGGACTTGCATTATTCAACAAACGTTCGATCGCAGCGCGATTCAGGAAGCTGACTTGATTGGAAAGTTCTACGTGGGTGATGTCACCATCCAGATGATGCTCCAGAATTTTGCGGACGGGCTGGCGCAGGTTGCTGTTGAGTATGAAGAGAATCGCCACCCCCAAGCCTATCAAGATCCCGATCAGCAAATCGGTTAGGACGATCCCAGCTACCGTGGCAACAAACGGAATGAACTGGTACCGGCCCTCCGCCCACATCTGATGAAACAATCTAGGATTAGCAAGCTTAAACCCTGCGGTTAGTAAAACTGCAGCAAGTGTCGATAGAGGAATCATGTTCATCCATCGTGGGAACACCACGACGCTAATCAGAAGCAATATGCCGTGGACAATCGCCGACAGCTTCGTCTTAGCGCCCGAGTTTACGTTCACACTGCTCCGCACGATGACGGAAGTAACCGGCAATCCACCTATCATGCCACAGACTACATTGCCGCACCCTTGTGCAATTAATTCTCGGCTGGCAGGTGAAACTCGTTTTTCTGGGTCCAATTTGTCCGCCGCTTCCAAGTTGAGCAGAGTTTCCAATGATGCGACGAGCGCGATCGTTGTCGCCCCAACATAGACCGCTGGGTTTGCCAACTGGGCAAAATCCGGTAGCGTCAAAAAGCCAACTAAGTCGGATGCACTTTTCGCGATGGGGATTTGAACAAGGTGCGTGGCACTAACTGACCATCCGTCACCAAACCCTTCGAACAGCTTAGCGAGGCCTGTACCGAACAGCACGACGAAGAGTGGTGCCGGAACCAGCGACCTACTAAGAGGCCGAATTCGATCCCAAGCAAGTAGAAACACGACTGACAGGATCCCGATGGACATTGCGCCAAGATGCAAATCGCCTGAAAACGTCGTAAGAATCTCGGAAAAAGTGTTCTGATCATCAGGCTGGTGAAAAGACATTTCGCCTTCTGGATCCGTGTCGTGACCGAGCACGTGAGGAATCTGTTTCAAAATCAAGATTATCCCAATGGCGGCCAACAAGCCCTTGATGACACTGGAGGGAAAGAAGGCCGACAGAGCGCCCCCTTTTGCGATCCCGAAGCCAATTTGGATAAATCCAGCGAGCGTCACGGCCAGGAGAAAGGCCTCAAAGGAACCAAGTGTCGCGATCTGAGCAGCAACAACCGCGGTTAGGCCAGCAGCTGGACCACTGACACTCGTATGTGAGCCACTGACAGCTGCAACAACTAGACCTCCCACAATTCCAGCAAGAAGCCCGGAGACTAATTCGGCACCAGAAGCTAAGGCGATCCCCAAGCACAACGGCAACGCAACAAGGAAGACGACCACGCCGCTGACGAAGTCGCGTACAAGTGGACCGAAGGAATTCGTAGTGGCTGTTGTTGAACTCATCTGTAAGTACCGTGTGGCGAAAGGCTCGATTAGAACTTAGCCAGGTCCGTGGTCCGCTCTCGACTAGTCCGAACGATGACCTCAAAACAACTCGGAACATCACGTGATTGTTGGTTGTAGTGGGGTCTTCGCGCAGCACGATCGGATCACAACTTGGCAACGAAGGGCATACTTCGTTATCAACACCTACAGGGAGCGCGAAGGTCGTGGGCTAATCTGTGACCAACAGGTACAATTACAGGAAAGAACCGCGCGGGCCGGCCTAGTGCAAAGCACACGTTGCAAGGCGCGACCCTTTCTTGAGGCGACAATAGACAGCCCCGTCGCTCCACAAGCGCAATGCCGATCTCCACAACTTCCTCGACCTGCGTCTCGCTATCGTTGACGCGAGAGCACCAGGGAATTGCTAGTTCGGCGTTGGAAGCCAGAACTAGAGCGAACATGACTTGTCTGGTCATGCGTTTCAGTCGTTGAGCGAGGCGATTACGAGCCATGAAAGGACATTTAGAATGGTGAATCTGCCGGAAACTTGCCGGACAAAGTATACTAGCCCCGGGACA
>JAGQPC010000044.1 GCA_020426925.1 Planctomycetales bacterium
CCGAAACGCAGACGCTGTGATTGTCCACTTTCCGGCGCGAACCTGAGCTTTCATTTCTCCTTGATCGTTGACCGCGACCGGAAGCGGGCTGTCGATCGAGGCCAGAAGAAAGCCTGCAGGCAGAATCCAGCCGAGCGATTCTTCTCGACTCTTGCCCGAAACCGTGATTTCGATTTCCGTTTGCAGGCGAGTTGGGATGCCATCTTCGAGGACTCGATAAACCTGAACCGCCAACAGGTCTTGCTGGAGTTGTTCTGTTTGGGCTCGTTGCAGCCAAACGTATCCATTGCTGTCCCAGTTAGGAATTGGAATATCTGCGTCGCGAACACGTAACGAAAGGACGCCGATCTCCCGCGGAATCGCAATGCGTTGCGGCATCGATTCCCATTGAAACGATCCAGTCAAATCATGTCGTCCAGGAGACAATCGCACGGACGGAACTCCGTTGCGTTGCACGACCGGAACAGTTTCTTCGCTGGACTTAACGTCAACGGGCCACTGATCTGCATCGCCAGGCATTGCCACCCATGCCGGCGCAAAAACTTGAACCGAAACTTTCCACGAACCAGTTTGCTGATTCGCGGACATCGCAAGTGTTGATGGCCACACCGAAATCCGCTCGTCCCAGTTTTGGTATGTCGGCGGAGCGTTCTTTGTCGCGTCATCCCACGTTGCCCAATCTTGCCACGGCTTGAGCGCGTTGGGAATCTGCTGTGGCTGAGCGTACACGAATGACGGCGCGTCGACCAACGCCACCACGATTGTCGCGATTGCTGCGGAAAGGTGTTTCATCGTTACTTTTCAGCCATGTGTGATTGCAGGAGTACTCCACAAATATAGATCGCCTCAGTCCGGCGGATCAGGTGCAAGCAGAAATCTCTGTCGCTGACGAGATCTTTGCCAAAATCCACCACGACCTTTCTGTGAAAAGTCGGCCGGAGGCCGGAGGCCGGCTCAACACTCCTCACCGACACACGAGTATATTCGGTCGCGGATCGCTTGAATTGCAAATTCAACCAGCTTTTCCGTTGCGTTTGACGTGTCAATGCGGAGGACATGATTACCTGGCGTCGGCGATTCATATTCCGCGGACTGACTATCATAGAGTTCAGGACGTGCCTCCGAACTGGAGTGATTTGACGACTTTTGTCGCTCTACAATCCGCTCGAGCGAGACAGCACGAGGGCACGTGCACTCGATATGAAGCCAGTCGGATTCGGCTTGTTTGGCAATCGCCTCGCAACGGTCTCGCATCGCCTGACGCGCAAACGTTCCATCCAAAACAACAAGAGAACTCGACGCCAGTAACGTTGGAACGCGCGAGACTAGCTTGTCGTAGATCTGCAAGCGATTCGCTAGTGAGTATTTCGATCGTCCATATCCGAGACCGTTTCCGTCTGATGGAAAAACAGTTTCGCGTACGTCGTCAGTCCGTGTGACTGGAGCAACGAGTTCTTCGGCGAGCCGATTCGCAATCGTGGATTTTCCAGTTCCCATCAGCCCGCCAACGGAAACAATCAACCGAGGTGAAAACCCCTGCACATAGCTGCTCGCCAAATCTAAATAACTCTCGCCTTCTAGGATTTGCTGTTTCGTGGCCTCGGGAGTTAGAGCTTGTTCTGACCGCAGGATTGCAACCTTCGCACGAACACACGCTCGATAGCACATGTAAAACGCAACTAGCCGATCTGGCGCACAGTCAGAACTCAACTGCGAATAACGATCAATGGTGGTAGCCCCAATCTCCGGAGCACCCAAACGCTCGCATTCCATTTTCAAAAAACTCAATTCGTCGACGATATCGTTTTGACGAAACTCGTCGTTGAACTCAATGCAATCGATTGCGATTGCGTTCGGAGACAGATAGATGTGCTCAGGACGTAGGTCTCCATGTCCATCGACAATGCGGCCGTCACACACGCGTTCGTTGAACTCGGCATGAGCCAACCGAATGAACCGCAGCTGGGCCGAGGTTGCCAATCGAATCTCAGGTTCATGCTTAGAAAAATGTTGCAGCAGATCGCTTTTGTTCGACTCAATGTGATTCAGCAGAGTCTTTCGATAGCTGTCACACTTGAGCGTCAATGGCGCCTGGTTGACGTAGAAACGTGCGAGTAAATCTGCGACTTTGCTGATGTCGCGGCCTCTCAGAGTGTGGCTTTTTATTTTGGACTCCAGGCAATCACGATCTTCAAGGCGTTTCATTTTGACGACCCAGTCGATCGGCTCGCCTTCTCCTTTCCACGCCAAACCGCCATCAGGACATTGGTAGATCGGAACAACTTTCAGATAAACGTCTGGAGCGAGCCGCTTGTTCAGATGCACTTCTTGCTCGCAAGCGTGGCGTCTGTTTTCGACGGTCGAGAAATCGAGGAAGGCGAACCGAACCGGTTTCTTTAACTTGTAAGCAAATCGCTCTGTAAGAAAGACTTGGGAAATGTGCGTCTCGCGCAGCTCAACCGATTTCGTTCCGTTGCCGTAAGATTTTGGGTCGGATAAAAACTGCGTTACATCGGAGGATGTGTTAGTCACCGTCATGACATCCGGTCCCGAACGAGGGGCGTGTACTTTAGGTTATTGTTAGTTTGCTTCACCCCCCCGAGGGAGAGTCAACAACAAGTTTGCGAGTTTCTCGGAGGGGAATGGAGAGCCAGGCGTCTGCGCTTGTGCCCCTCCCCGGAGGTTCGTTCCCCACTTCGACCCTCCCGCGGGAGCGTGAAGAAAGGTATGTCTTTGCCCAAAGGGCTGAAAGGTAAACCGTCTTTGTTGAAACGTTACATGTTGGCTTGGACTATCGCTTCATCCAGCAACGCTTGCTTTCGATTCTCGTGATTGATGACTTCAAAACTCAAAGCATGAAACTGACGTTCGAGCTCATTCCACCATTCGGGCTGAACCGTCCCTTCTTCCGCAAGCCGGACGACTCGATCGAATCGCAAGAGCAGCTCTTGATGATCTTTGCACAGCGTTTGTCGTTTTTGGTTTAGTTCGTCATTGCCTTGCGTTTCTCTGCCAAGAAAACCGCTGGCCAACTCGTCTTCAAAATGTCCGGCAACACGTTGGTACAACATTGCCAGCAAATCGAGAACTCTCGCGCGAGGAACCGTGCGTTCTGCAAGTTCGCGGTAAAGCGTTCTGGTAATCTGCTCGATTTCCGTGTGCTCTTGTTCGATCAGAGTTGGTGTAACGCGTTTGTCGGTCATTGATCTTGCCTCAATTCGGGACACGTGATTCACTCGTACCGTTAAGTGGCAAAGGCCGTACCATTTCCCCTGCAAATTCAATTCTGCCGCGATGGCGAGTCCGGCGCAATTGCACTGTGCGATCCAGCACGCAGCAGGCACAACAGCTGTGCCCTAGGCGGAGAGAAGGCGTGAAAGTCCTTTCCGCTACGAGATTGAGGCGCATACTCCCAGGAGTTCGCCTTTCTCGGCTGCAGTTTGCGGAGTCTTTCGTATCTGGAAAGAGCGTCTCTTGTGGGCCAACTACGCCTATCTGGTCGGCTGACAAACTTCCACTAAGTCGTAGCTCTACTAATGAGTTGAACTCAATTTCCGGACTGCGTCCGTTTCTCCGAGTGCGAAAAGCTCATCACCGGGCGCGATGATGAGCTTTCCAGGTGGCGCCAATTCAACCTTGCCGTTGACGTGTCTCACGGCAATCACCATGACGCCACTCTCGCGGAGATGAGTTTGGCTGAGCTGTTTGCCAGCTAGTGGCGAATCGTCGGTAATGGGCAGTCCGACGATATCAAAAGCGACATTACGATCAGAGATGATCTCCACAAATTCGTTCAACCGAGGGTTCATTAGCAGTTGGCCCATCTTCGCGGCTCCGCTGCCGTATGGGCTGACAACTCGGTTTGCACCAGCTCGTT
>JAGQPC010000045.1 GCA_020426925.1 Planctomycetales bacterium
GTGGAAGTTGCTAAACTTCCTGACGAACGGGATCTTTAGCAAGATCCACTACGAGCTACCCGAAAATCAAGGTGCGTTGGACTACTAGTCCAATCCAGCATTCCAAACTCTGATATTGCCATCGCTGCTTGTGGCCGCAATGCGCTTTCCATCCGTGCTGAACATCACTCTTAGAATTGGTGCCGAGTGTTCCCACAGCCTGAGAAGCTCGTCGCCTCGCGTCACGTCCCAAAGTCGAACCGTTCGATCGACGCTGCACGTGACAATTCGGTCGCCAGCCGGATTAAAGCAGACGCTGGTGACATTATCGGTATGCCCGGCCAGTGAACAACAGTGTTGGTCGGTTTCTACATCCCATATTTCGACAGTCCTGGACCTCATGTAGGCATAGGCAATTTTGCGTTTATTGGCCGCAAACGCGATTTGCGAATCGGAGTGTGAGGGGAGTTTGGAAAAACGGTAGAGAGTTTTTCCGGTTGCATCGTCGGCAACAGTTCCTCGCCAGTCGTTAAAGGCGACCAAACCCATACGACGATTTTGCTCACTTCTGTCGACATACCATCTTCCCCAGTCGCGGCTCGCTTCCGCAATGAGAGTGCCGGAAGAATTCTTCCCGTGCACTCGTACGCTCCCAATCCTGGCGAAACCTCGATCTCTCTTTTGCGAGCTTCGGGTCTCGGTTTCAAATTGAAAGACTTGCTTTCCCGTCTGCGCGTTCAGAATTTTGCAGTCGCGACCTGTTAACACCAAATGCTTGCCTGCGGTACCGAATGCCAAACCGTCAGTTCTTCCCGCGGCCCGACCCTGCACCTCTAGAATCACTCGACCCTTTTCAGCGTCCCAGACAGCGACATGATCGCCGTCACGATTTTGATATTGGCTGGTGGCTACTCGGCGGCCGTCGGGATCCACAGCGAACGCCTTCAACGCGCGTTGGTCCACAGCATCTCGCTCATTGTCAATCAGAGGATAGCTCGTCGCGTTTCCATTCAACATATCTGCAATATGAACTCGAACGCCCAGCTTAGCAGCGGCGAAACGGTTTCCCTCAATGTCAACGGCGACAGTGCGGGCATCCTTAGCGACACCGACCAATTTTACGATTTGCTTACCTGACGATGTTTCCCACAACGTTATCGTTCCCGTGTCGTCTCCGACAATAAGGCGCGATCCGTCGCCATTAAACTTCATGACTATGCTACTGCTGACGGGCAAGTGAATAGCAGCACTCTCTTCGCCGCTATTTGTATTCCAGACATGAACCACTTGAGTCGCTTCTTTCTCGTGGGCCGAAGAAATTGCGTACCAGCGCAGATCGGGACTGGCTGCCACTTGGCCGATTTCATAGGTTGGCTTGGGAGCGTGTTGCGTTTCCTGGGCGTCGTCCACGTTGGACAGAGTGATTCGCTGTGGGCCAAAGTTCAGGACTTGTCTGGCGTCGGAACTAAACAGAACATTGCCCCAAGTTCCACGAGTGCTGAAGATTTCTTGTCCAGTTGCGACTGCCCAGACCTTCATCTCAGACTCGCTTTGGGAAACGATGCGACTCCCATCGGAACTGAATTTCACTTGCCAAACAGATTCAGTGTGTCCTCGCAAAGGCTGAGTCTTCTGACCGGTCGCGAAGTTCCACACGTCGATGATGGGGGAACCATCAACTTTGGAAGCGATCAGAGAGTCGGTCGGGCTGCAAGCAATCACTTGGTGGTTTCTCAAGTCAATTTGCGGAAGCCGTTTGCCATTCTTGCCGTGCCATGCGGTTGCGATGCGGCTATAAGGAATGGCGACGAGCATTTCACCGGCGAAAATCAGATCGTCTGAGCGGAAGATCTCTGGTTCCTGGAAGACATGAATCGAATGCCCCGACTCCAGGTTCCAGAGCTCAATGTGATCGCCACCGCCTGCCAGGTAGTTTCCCTGCGCGTTGAACGTAAGACTCTGAATTCCGGGGAAACTGCCATGCATCGTGCGAACCAGATTCCCTGTATCGAAGTCCCACACTTGCACCATGGAATCTCGACTAGCGACAGCAACACGATTCCCGCCTGGAGCGAACGCGAGCTTGTCGCCATTATTGGCCAGGGCTTTCACCGTAGAGACCGGGGCAGGTGTACTGAGGTCCCAAATCTTGATTGTTCCGTCACGGCTCGCCGAACCGATCAAACGGCCGTTGGGACTGAAGGCAATGTCTGTTATGAGATCGTTGTGTCCGATAATTCTCGTTAGATCTCGTCCGTTTGACGCATCGCGAATGATGATTTCGCCCGGTTCATTTGGGGAGCCGCCAGCCATTGCGAGCATATTGCCGTCCGGGCTGAACTTGATGCAATTGCATTCGTTTTGCCGCATCGGAGTTTGCCCATCGTCCGCGAGGATAGGCTTTCCGGAAGTTGCGTGCCACACGTTCAAGGCCCAACTGTCGGTGCTTACCATTGCGATTCTCTGGCTGTCGAGGCTGAACGCAAGACGAACATCAACGTATTTGCCTATGTCGATAGTGAGTAATTCATCACCGGTTTTTGCACTCCAGATGCGGAGCGTTCCGTCGTCGCATTGCGTTGCAACCTTTTTACCGTCGGGGCTTGCAGCCACGATCAGGTTCCGACGCGCAGGAACGGGAAACGATTGCAGCTCTTGTTTGCTGCTCCAATCCCAAATCTTGATAGTAGAGTTTTCATTTGGCTGTGTTTCGGAGGAGACATAAGTCAGGTGGTTTTCGTTCTGTGAAAATGAAACGTACCGACGTCCAGTTAGCACCGTTGGAGATTGTTCACCTGTTTCGGTGTTCCAGACCATGATTTGTCCGTTGCAAGCCGCTACCGCCACAATCTTGTTGGCGCCGAAGGCGACCGACTCGACGTTCCAGATGCTGTAATGCTGCGATTCCAATGTTTGGGTGTTCTCGCCCGTCACGACGTCCCAAACCTTGACCTCGCCAGTATCCCCTAGACCATCTGTCTTTACGGTGCTGGCCCCGCTGACAAGTCGACTGCCATCTGGGCTGAAACATATGCTGCGGACTGGTATGTCGTGCGCATGAATGGTGTGTACGTTGTAACGTTGCTGTTTCAGGTGCATCCATTCCCAGTTGCGTAGCTCTGAACGACATTCGTCCAGGACACTGTCAATATTGGCAAGCCGTTGGCTTTCAATTTGCCTTGTTGCGACGCCGATACTGTTCGCGTACGCGTTCCATTCGGCAGCGGCGCGTGCAGTGCCCTCTGCCATAAGACTCTTGTGTGATTGCCGTGCAAAGTACGTCGAGACGATTGTTCCAAGGACCAACGACACAACTGTGACCGCACTTAAGCTGGCCAGAATGGGTTTGCGTTTGCACCAGCGCCAGACACGAGCCGGAGCACTGATTGGTCGCGCTCGAATTGACTCTCCAGCAGCAAATCGCTTCAACTCGTCCTGAAGTTCACGAACAGATTGGTAGCGATGTGAAATAGATTTAGCCAGGCACTTCAAACAAATCGTTTCCAGGTCCTTGGGAATGGCTGGGTCTAGCAACCGTGGAGCGATTGGCTCTTGCTCGATGACTTGGAGGATCGTGTCTAGCGCGTTAGCGGCTTGGAAGGGAGGCCTGCCGGTGAGTAGCGTGTATAGGATCGCCCCAATCGAGTAGATGTCTGTTGCCCTTTGCTCCGCTTTCAGGTCACCACTTGCTTGTTCCGGAGACATATAACTGGGCGTGCCCAGAATCTGTCCCGTTGCAGTTAGTCGACTGTCGTCGCCGACTAGCTTTGCTAAGCCAAAATCCGTGATGTGCGGATCCCCTTGTTGGTCCAGCAGGATGTTTGCCGGTTTGAGATCGCGATGAATGACGTTTCGTTCATGAGCGTAGGCCACCGCATCGGCAATCTTGATCGTTAGCTGCGCAGCTTCCTGTGCCGCCAGAGGTCCATTGGCAACCTTCTCTGCGAGACTGATTCCATCGACAAACCGCATGGAAAAGTAGTGCTGACCACTCTGCTCACCGACTTCGTAAATCTGGACAATTCCAGGATGCTCCAAACGCGCCGCCGCCTCTGCTTCCGTTCGAAATCGCCTGACATCGTCTTGACTGGCGAGTTGACCCGCTAGAATCATTTTGAGTGCGACAAGACGGTTCAACTTGATTTGGCGAGCTTTGTACACGACTCCCATTCCACCGCGAGCTATTTCCTTGAGCAGTTCATAATCGCCGATGGACCGCACCATGATGTGGCTGTCATCCGATTCACGCCCCAGGGTCTCAAGGTATTGTTGCGCTTGCCGATGCTTTGCGATTTCGCGTAGTAACCGCATTCGATCTCGCAACTCGGGCATTAACTCTGGATATTGAGCTTCTAGCTCGGCATCTGTGAGCTTGTCTCCCTCGAATCGCCTTTGCAGATGAGCAAGCAGGACATGCTCGATCTGCAACGATCGTTCGTCGTTGTGAGGTAGAGAATTGTCAGAGCTATGACGCTGGCTCATTCGTAATCGTCCTTAGAACGCTTTGCACAAGCAACTGATAGAGTATCACGCCAAGCGAATTGATGTTGGTTTTCGCAGTGCCATCTGCAGATGTGTCAGCCTTACGTCTTGGTTTGTCGCAACGTTCGGCTTCCAATTTAGTGAATATCGCTTCCCTGCGATTCGTGAAACAGCGGATTGGTTCCAGATTGCAGAGTTTGCGGACTGGAGAAAATAGTTGTGTCCATACGCACCACTGTAAGTGCAGGGGTTGTGTTTGGCGCTGGCTGACGTGTTCCGCTTCGCTCACGCATCTACAAACTTCGCTCACGCGTTCTTCTGGCTACAAACTTCACTCATCCATTTCGATTCTGACCGATTGGCGTGAATCGTAGGCGTTGCGGATGGCACGGTTTCGGTTTGAGAGAAACATCAACGCTCCTGCAATTCCCAAGACTGTGGCCGAAAACGCCACGCCGATCAAAATCGCAAAACCGCTCTTTCGTTGCAACAGATCCGAGTGGCCAGGTCGCAATGTTATCGAATCTGCGATGAACAAAGGGCTTTCTTGACGCTGGTTCTTCAGATGCGGATCTTGCTCGCTTGACGGATTGTTGAGTAGCTCGTTTCGATATGCCCACAGTTTGAAGTAGACGCCTCGTGCTGTGATCGGCTGGTGGAGCTTTGGACTAACGGGCAAATCGTCCGGCAAGCGAAGCGTGCAGAATGTGAGCGGGTAGCTTTCATATTCTTGTCTGCGACCGGTTTGCTCGTCGACGAGTGCGACGATCGGATTGAGGCGAACGAACATGTCGACTTCAAAGTAGTGGTCGATGTCGTAGCGTTCGACGATGTCGCGGTCGGTTACGGGGATACGAGTCACTCGCCGAGCTGTTCCGGAAATCTCATACAGGCGGCCGGTCTGTTCGCGCGGTTGGCGTAGCAGCTCTTCGATTTTGAAAGCCGCTTCGGGCTTGTCTTTTGGACGGTAAACTGGCAGTTGGTGAAATTGATCAGATTTGGACAAGAATTCGTAGAAAGCCTCGCGATCGTTTGACGACACCTTTCTGCCGTGTTCTAAACTCTCGAATTTCGCGGTGTCGATTCCGATGCTCGCGATCGCTGAACGGTACTCATCGACGACCGGTCCGATGTCGTTCGATTTTGGTAGCCATTCGAACGAGCCCGCCGCGAACGTCGGCGATTGTTCTTTCACAAACAGCGACCGGCAACGAACGGAAATCGTAACGTTTTCATCTTGGTGCGACTTCCACTCGGTCGGAATCTGTTTGGACCAAACTGAAATGTGCATCGCAGGTGGAGACGCGTTGTCGAGCTGCAGTTCGGTCTGATAAATGAGTCCGTCGGCGGGTGTTCGGTGCGATTGGATTCGCAGGATCTTGCCACGTATGTCGTACAGCTTTCCGATTTCGAGCTGGTGTTCGCGTTCGACTTTTTGTGACCATCGCTCTAAGTCGCCGACGTCGAGCCTGGCCATGGTCGCGGAAATGTGATCGAGCGCTGCAATATCGTCGGTCGTGGGATCTCGCAAATCGCCAGCGGCAACGACCGCGTACAGAGCGTCGTCGATGCCAACGGCGGCAAGCAATTCAGACAATGCCTCCAAGTCCGCTTCGGCACGCGCCGCTGGTAGGATCGCAATCGCAAGCAAGCAGATGCTGAGCAATCTTAGTCGCATCGGTATGGTCATGGGTCAGTTGTCCGTCTCGGTTTCTCGAGTATCAACCGTTTCGAGGCCTCGGAGTTTTTCTTGCACAGTCGGGACGTGGACGTCTGCCATGCTGTTCGAGAACTCACTCACGCTGGTTCGTTCCACCGAGTCGAATCGTTTTCGATTCCAGCGACTAGCGATGAGTGCGACACAAGCTACGCACAGGCCGACGACGATAGATGCTGTGATGATTTGCATTCGAGTCGAACTAGACAACGGCGGTCTCCCAAATGAAACGGCGTCCGGTTGCAGTTCGATATTCTTTGCAAGCAGCACAGGGGCGATCCGCGGACCACTCGCCGAATTGTAAGCCCATCGCTTGAAACAGAAGCCCGTGACGCGAGCCGGCTGGTGAACGTTTGCGTCCTGCGCGACGTCGTCCGGTACGTTTAGCGAATAAACGACGAGTGGAGAATTCGAACCATCGGTCGGGCGAATCCAACATTGCCAGTAGTTTTCGATCCCTAACTGATTCGACGCTGCGGGAACTCGGTGAGCTCTTCGAATTACTCCATCGACCGTAACCAGTTTTCCTCGGAATTCTTCCGTTTGCCGAAACAGTTGGGCAAACGAAATCTCGCCGACGCTGTTCTGCTCGATTTCGGTCGATTCCATGGTACGAAGCAATCCGAGAAAGAGTACCCACGCATTGCTTTCTTCATTGCGAAAGAACGTGTCGTCTTCGATCGTGCTGAGCAGTTCAGGCGTGATGTCGTTGAACGTCGCCTGATCCGCGTGAGTTTCGATAGCCGATTCGAAGTCGCTGGGGCTGGCAACTTCTGATTGAAAACTGTCCGATGTATGAACCGCTTTCGGTGTGGTCGCTTGCAAACGAGTGTCGATGGCTGCGGGTCCGGTTTGCTCGGCAGCAGCAGCGTCCGCGGTTTTGTCGAGCTTCCACATCCACTCCCAGTTCTTAGGTTTTGCCGCTTCCGCCATTAAAAGGATGACCACCATCAGCATCGTGACCAGCATCATCAAGCGATACTGCATCGGACGAGAGCTGTAGTTTGGTGGTTTGCGGAGATTCGAATCGGTCATGAACAGTGCTCCGGTGATTTCGCTACATGCAATTGTAGCGTCCTGAGCGCGATTTGGCCGAGAGCTTTTGAATCGGAGGCGTGTTGAGACTATTTGCCGCGGCGAACTATCGGTCCAATCGGCTGCGGATGTACTTCAGCACGTCGACGGCGATATCGGAGTTAGTAGCTTTGCTGAGTGCTCGCCAACCTGGGACGGCATTGACTTCCAGTGCGTATCGCACGCCATCGCGTCCCTGCAGAAAATCGATTCCAGCGATTTCGGTTTCCATCGCTCTCGCCGCCGCTAACGCATCCGATCGCAGTTCGTCCGAGACATCCAGAGCTTTGGCTGTCCCGCCTTGGCTGACGTTTGTGCGCCAATCGAGTCGGTTTTCTCGCCGCATGCCATAAGCCTGCTCGCCCAGCAGGAAGACTCGAATGTCGGCACCCTCGTGATCTACATACTTTTGCACATAGAAAACGCAGCCCGTCTGCTCTAGTGATCGCGTGACGCGGACTGCGATCGCTTCATCAGAAATTCGCACGATGCCACGGCCTTCGCCTCCAAAGATTGGCTTGAGCACAACGTCGGATTCGAGCGAATGAAATGCTTCCATCGCTTGATCGACTGTTTGGCAAACAATTGTCTCCGGAACGGTCAGCCCGGCGCGAATCAGTCGAGCGGTTCCGACGTACTTGTCGATCGCTGCTTCCAGTGAACGAGGCGAGTTGAGAACGAGGACTCCTTGGCTTTCCAATTGCAGCAAGCAGTCCATTCGGAACACGACTTGTTCAAGCGTGCCGGGCGGCATCGACCGGACCAACACGGCGTCAAACTGAGAGAGGTCGAATCCGTCCGACGTTACGCAGCACTTTCCGCCTCGCACTGAACTCGCGATTTGTGTGAATGGAAGTGAAGTGATCGTGTCACCGGTTGCGTTGGCCGCTCGCATCAAATCGGACAAGTACCAACTTTTGGATGAACCGATTACGGCCAAGTGCATTCGAGAACCTTTGAGTGAGCGGCGAGGCGCTTGCCGCCGGTTTTGAAATGGACAATGTTAACACACCGGCGGCTTGCCGCTGACGGCAGCTCCTCCTAGCAGTTTGTGCCAGCGTAATCTTCGGGTAGTGGAAGTTGCTAAACTTCCTGGCGAACGGGATCTTTAGCAAGATCCACTACGAGCTACCCGAAAATCAAGATGCGTTGGACTACTAGAAGGCTTCCTCATACACGCGGCTCTACCGGCGGTAATTGATTTGTTCACGCAGCGGCTTAACCTAAAAACGATTCGCGAACGAGTTCCGGATGAAGCTGGCCGGCGGCAAACGAGTTTCCAGTGTCCAGATTGCAAAGCATGATCTGAGCGGGACTGAAAAGATGTTTGTCGATTTTGTAAAAGTCGTGATCATACGCCGCAAACACTTCTCGAAACGGACGACCAAAATCGTTTGACGCGCTGCTCGGAAGTTTGTCGACAATGTTGGCCAACGATTCGTCGTCGCCTCGTACCCAAATCGTCACGCTGCCACCAAACAATATGGAGTCGTTCGTGCGACCGATTCCGGCGAGATCATCCTTGGCGACGGGCGGCAATGGCGCGACGCCGTATCCGCTTTCGATTCGAGTTAGATCGAAACCGAGTTCATGCATTTTGTGCAGAGCCGTTTCAACGGATCGGGCGACGACTTGCACGTTGCCCGCTTGGCTGGCAGTCGGAGCAAGGGCCAGCGAGATCTGGTTCGGCGTCACTTTGCACTTTTCGGCGATGAGGTCGATTGCCATTTTTGTCGGAAGCGAGCTTGATTCCAGCACACCGACGACATGTTCAGGCGATTCTGTGCAGCCGATATCGGAAAAAAGTGGTTCCGATCCGTTGGCTGCTCGCATCGGTCCAGAGCCCATCGCGAAGTAGTCGTCTGTCGCGATTTGCCAGCCCGCGTATTGAGACGCCATGCATGCAGCTATCGGCCAATCGGTGTGAACGGAAACCGACGGCCCCTCCCATCCGGCAACGCTCGAGCCAAAATTGATGCTCGCGAGTCCGCTTGTGCAGATTCTCGCAAGCTTGAGTCCTGCGCTAAGACCGCCATGAGCACTGATTCCGAAATCGATCACATTCGCGTCATGGACAGTTTTGCGGCGAACGTGCAGATCGCATTCGGATTTCACCGCCGAATCGAACACGGCTTTGGCTCTATTATTTAATGACTTCATGTTCGGTGATTTGCTAGCGTGTGTCTGATGCTGTCCTGCTCGGTTGATTTAACCGCGTCATCTTGCGGCAGGGACGTTCTTTCGGCAATGGGGCAACGATCCAGTTTCGTGCGGAGTTGCCCAGTATAGGTAACGCTAGTAGCCCGACGCGTCAGCGAGGACGCAGTTCTTATATCCCTCGCTTACGCTTCGGGTT
>JAGQPC010000046.1 GCA_020426925.1 Planctomycetales bacterium
TGGCTTTGCCGTCTAGTTGTTCGGTGAGGCTTTTTGGTTGAGACATAGTCGGGGCACCTTAGACGAGAATGGTCGCTTCACAACGGGGACATTCCGTGTAGCCGATGTGGTTTTGGCATTTGGGGCACGAGAAGAGCAACAGGTGTCGGTTGTCTCGATGGTCGGTGTAGCCGCAGGAGCACGACCAACGATCACGGAACTCGTAGGTTTCGTGACAACGTGGGCAGCGAAATTTGTGGAAGCACAAAACCAAGAGATATGGGGTGAGCCAGCGAGCCGGAAAGTGAGCCAAGCCGATCCAGGGGAGAGCAGGAAGTGCGGAAAGGATGAAAGCAGCGACAAGCCCGAATAGGCCGCTGTTCAGGTAGCCGCCGAACGTGATGTACAAAACCAGCGTGGATGGCAGACCGAGCCAGAAGCCGTAGTACAGGATATTCCGAGTAGCACGAATCTTGTGAACGGACAGTAAGAAGTAGGCCATTGGGATGAACACAGGGGACAGCACGACGGCCCAAGCAACGAGCTCGACAAGTAATCGGTGCAAGAGTCGCGGATCGTAGTAGAGACGAGCGATGATTCGCCAGACTAGGAGCACACAGAGCATCGTGAGTGCGAACGACGTGGCCCAGGAAATAGTGGTTGTCAGTAGGGCCAGTCGTCTGGCTCGCCGTTGGCGATCAGCGATCGATGACGTGTGTTTGATGACTGGCGGATCAGGTTCGGGAATGCGAACGATGTGTTTGCAGTTGGGGCAGCGGCCTTTTTTGCCGATGTGGGTTTCGGGAGCAGAAACCGTGTGGGAGCAGAGCGGGCAGGAGAAGCGGACACGGTCAGATAGGGTAGGAGCGGACATAGCAAAGTCTCCAAGCAAAAAAACCGTGGAGGTGATAAACACCGGCAACGGTTTCGTGTGGAGAAAGTGCTCGCGTGACCGAGAGCTATTATTAATGCAGCAAGTGAGAAATCAACAATCAAAATTAATTTGCTTCGCAAAGTCGCTTACTAAATATTTTTCTAGCCAAGCTAAACGCTGTCGCGTTGTCGTTTTTGCTCTCGCGTGCTCCGCGCCGTGTTGTGTATGGAAAACCGTTTCCAGACACTACAAGTCGCCGGAAAAACTGTTTCCTTAAGTGTCGTAAGTCGTTATTGCTGGGCGAGTTGTGGGTACGACTCGGTTGGATGCGGGGTCTACGAGTGTTGGACGCGGAAATGACGGCATGGACGGGCTCACCGCACGAGCCACTCAACGATTGGATCCGCCTGAGACTCGGATTCAGGGACATTCAACGAACGAAGATACTGGATTTTGGTTGGCGCTATCGATGGTTCGTTTCACGTTCGTCTAGCCCGAAGTTGACACCGAAGTGGTCAGTCAAAATGACGGCAATCAGCATGGGCAGCAGTATCATCATTGAAACACCGTAGAAAACGAACCGCGGTGCCTTGAATGCAACATAGAGCAAAATGATCGGTGCTATCGGCGTCACGAATCCATGGACGTACAGATCCATCAAACGGCCACATAACGTTTTCTTAGATCTGGTGCTGTTCAGTTGTTCTTTGTCGATTGTCATAGCAATGCGCTACGAACCACTGCATTGATCACTGGCCGATCTTTCTGAATTATCAGGTCGCATAGGTTTCTCGCGTACTGACAGACTATTGCTTGATCGTTCCTGGAAAAGCTGGCGTAGGGATTAACGACAACGATTTAGCTTGCGGATCGAAAGACGCCGCAAAGAACTCGAAGAATCCACCATGCCCAAGCACCACAACTTCATCTTCCGGGCGCTCGAAATTCACGATGCCAACTCGCGTACACCAGTGATAACGCCCTTTGTCAGCAACGATCATTAAATCTGCACAGCCGGAAGTGACGGTTAGCTCTTTGCCTCCGAAACCATTGAGCTTCGTAATTTCATCTGAATACTCGGTCATGCCAACCGCCCGAGCCAAGCTCTCTGGTACCAAAGTGTAGTCCGCGCCGGTGTCAGCCAATGCCCAAACTGCGGCGGGCGAACGATAGGACAAGAAATGAACGGGGATGAGTGGTCGAAATACGACGTCACCTTCGACAAGCGGCGAGGGTTCAATTGGCCGCGATTGATAAGCAAACGTCATACCATGTTAGTGGCGCCGACTGTCAAATGGCGAGGAACCTTTTCCATGACGGGACTGGCTTCGCCTTGATCTTTGGCAGATTCTTTGACTTCATCGAACGTCCTGCCGCTGGCTATGATCTTGGTCATTTCGTAGTTCCAAGCGATCCACTGGCCGAGGTATTCCTTGGTGACGATTTGCTGCTTCGCTGTCATGCAGCAACTTTCACACAGATTCCCGACTTCTGCAACTTTGGCGGCACGGATGTGAAGGCAATCCGCTGCATCATGGATCTTTAATTGGGACGGGAGATTTGGAGAGCACCGATCGTCTTTTTACGCCCGTCGCGAAGTGCACAGTCAGATGCGGTCATTCAATTTATTACCCTTCTGTTTGACTGCAACAACGATTCGTCGACGTGCGAAGAAGCAATCAATTAAGCCTTGTCACGAGTTGGTGCGACGTCACGCCATGGCAAGCGAATCAGCGTTTGCGCGATGCAACGATATGCGGCACAGTAGAGCCTACGTTTTGTTCTTTTTCACAATCACAAACGGAGGTATCAGTCATGCATTTAGACTTCGAACGCGTCAAGCGGGAAATAGGGATTCCGCAAATCTTCGAAAAGTTTGGAATCGAATTCAGGGAACGCAATGGGCGAATCCGTATCGCGTGCCCCTTGCCTGACCATCGACATAACGAGATCAAGCCCAATACAGAGGGCTTCGTAGCCGATTGTCGCAAAGGCACCTGGCAGTGGGTCTGTTTTTCAGCCGAAGATCACAATGTCAGCAAGCCACTTGGCGGCAGCGTGATCGAACTCGTGATGCGACTCGCCAAACTAGAATCGTACAAGCATGTGCGACTGTGGTTCCTAGATGCATTTCCGGAGCTTGGTGAGTCCAAGCCACCGAATCAGCAGAGGAGGACAGAACGAGACGCCGAGCCAAAAGAAAAAGCCAGCGAGGATGCCCATCAAGACAATCACTCGCCAGCTCGTAGAGTAAATCTCAACCTACTCGATCTGAACCCACCACTCAAGCCGCTCAGCTGGTTTTACAACGTCGATCAATCCTGTCGATATTTGCTTGACGACCGTGGCTTCACACCCGAAACCATCGAACGATTTGGATTTGGACTAGTCACGCGACCCAACACGTTTTTGAGTGGCTACGTTGCGATTCCTGTCTTCCTTCCGGGACAAGGAGAGTCCGAGAATCCTGTCGCGTACCTTGGACGATACGCGGGTGAATTGAATCCGTGGCCGACGGAAACGCCGCGCTATCGGTTCTGGAAGAACTTTCCTCGCAACGAAGTTGTCTTTGGACTTCGAGACGCATTGCGCGACACCGGCGCCGATGCACCACTTGTCGTGACCGAAGGTCCTCTGAGTGCCGCAATGATTGCGCAGAAAACCGGCTTACGTTCTGTCGTAGCCACGTTTGGCGCATTCTTGAGTGAACGCCAATCGCAGATTCTTCGCGCAACAGAACGAGATATTATCTGGCTGTGGGACGGGGGAACGGAGCAGGCAACGAATCTGGCACTGGGAATCTTGTGTCAGGAGTTCGTTCGCGTAAGGGCAATCAATCTTCCACATGGCACAAACCCAGACGAGCTTTCCGAGGGCGACCTTCTGTCACTCTTGAGTCTTCGCGAGGTGTGCCATGCCGGATGATGCTCATGACCTCATGCCAGACAACTTGGTCGACCAGATTCCACAGCTGTATGCCACGGAACTTGAGGACGACCCCGTAGCCCGACTGAAATGGTTTACGCCAGATTCGGACTGGACGTGGTACGTAGTTGAATTCGATCCGGACGAACGTCTTTGCTTCGGCCTGGTAGTTGGATTCGAGCGTGAATTTGGCTATTTCTCACTGGATGAACTCTTAGCTACCCGTGGCCCATTGGGCTTGCGTGTCGAGCGGGACTTACACTGGCAGCCAAAACCTGCTTCAGAATGTTCTTAATTCGTCAAACCTGGACGCTCATTTGGGCGTCCTTTTCCATACCCGCCTCGCCTGAGCCATGGCGACTCAGAACTATCCCCAACATTTCCCGTGCAGGCATTGAACGTGAAAACAGCCGGTCGCTCACAGCCGCCACGGTGAGAACTCCACAACAACACCGACCCAATGCCTGTAAGGCCAACTTCGTTGGAAGTCTCTTTCAAAAAGAACGAAACTGCGAAACCGCAGCAACTAAAGATTGGCTCGTCATGCTCCCGAGCACTGACTTAGCCAGGCGAGGCGTCTTGTTATCATCGCGAAATACAGCGCGAAGTAACAGGCTATTTTCTCTATATGCGCTACTTAACCAGAGGGAGCATCAAACCCATCGATTTTCCAGAAATAGTACTAGCAATATGGTTGCT
This sequence comes from Planctomycetales bacterium, assembly GCA_020426925.1. Taxonomy (GTDB): domain Bacteria; phylum Planctomycetota; class Planctomycetia; order Pirellulales; family Pirellulaceae; genus JAGQPC01. The sequence continues at coordinate 4,478 of JAGQPC010000046.1, forward strand.
TCTACTATCTACTATTTACACTTTCGTCGATACTCCATTGAGTGAACGACAGATATGGACTGGAGGTAGCCATGCAGTCGAATCGAAGGGCTTTACAGTCGTTGCGATGTGGTTTGGAACTTCTAGAACATCGACACTTGCTCAGTGCAATTCCAGTTACTGCGGATTTGCCAAGGCCACAAGCAATTGTTGCGCGTTGGCCACTGACAGAGTCTTCCGGCGTCCGGCACGATATTGTTGGCTCGAACGATCTTCAAGATAACGTTGTCAGCGCGACCGATGGGTACGCTAAAGTCACGGCCGGTGTTGCGTTTGGCCGAGCTGCCGACTTCGAGCGTGACGATCAGTCCTTTTTGTCAATTCCCGACACAAGCGGGACGGAATTAGATTCTTCCGGTGCTTTTACGATCGCAGCGTGGTTTAAACCGGAATCTTTAGTCACTGGTGCGTTGGTATCGAAGTATCTACCTGCCGACAACAACGTCGAAATGCGTCTCCGCGTACGTGGAGATCAAAGTATCGGTTTTGGGATTTCATCCACTGGAGCGGCCGTTGATTTCCAAGAGGCGATTTCGCCATTCCACATCGATTCTACCGCGGAGTGGATTCATGTCGTAGCCGTGTATTCGCCGCAGCAGTTCATGGCGATCTACATTGACGGCATTGAGAACGTCAGAAAGACGACGTTGGTACCTGGAAGTGTCGCCAACACTGATGCCATGTTCGTAGTTGGCGGCGACGAAGATGGCCGTGAAGGGCATCTCGATGGAGCGATGAATGATGCAATTATTTGGGGGCAGGCATTGAGCCCCGAAGACATCTATGAGCTGTATCAGGCATACACTGCACCTGATGCCACTGCCCCTGAAACGACAATCAATAGCACTCCGCCTGCAATCTCCGTCAGCGACATTGCCACGTTTGATTTTGCGTCCAGCGAACAGGGTAGTTTGTTTGTATGCAGCCTAGACGCCGGCGCATATGAAGCCTGCGCAGCGCCAAAAACGTATTCAGAGATCGCGGAGGGTAGTCATACTTTTTCCGTTCGGGCAACTGATATTGCAGGAAACACGGATAACACACCAGCTAGTTTTACCTGGAATGCCATCACGACTCACCCTTTAGTGGAACGCTTGATAATCAATGGAGGCGACGTACAACGCTCTAAGATCAGTAGCGTCTCCGTTGAGTTTAATACTGACGTGACGGTTGGTGACGACGCATTTAGTATGCAGCAAATAGGTGGATCAGTAATTGGGATTGACGTCATCACTCAACTAGTCGATGGTCGAACTATTGCACACCTAATGCCGCGTGAGCCACTGGTTGATGGGAACTATGCAATAGTTGGTCGTCGTTCAGGTGTTTTCCACGGACCATTGGCTATGGAAAATGACTTTGTTGACACATTCTGGAAGCACTTTGGCGATAGTAACGGTGATCGCGAAGTGGGGTTTGCGGATCTCTTTGCCTTGCGTCAAACGTTTCGAAGAAATTCCAGCGACCCACTCTTTAACGATGCGTTCGACGTCGACAATGATGACCAAGTGTCATTCAGTGATTTGTTTGCATTCAGAAGAACGTTTCGAAATACGGTGGGTGCCAAACCGTTTCTATACGTCGATACGATCGATGGTCTTTTGAGTCCAGGTCAAACCTATACGGTCATGGGACGTGACCTGAAATCTGACATTCAGGCTTGTATTGAAGTGGACCTTACGTTGGTGCAAGGAGAGTCGACTACGTTGCTGTCGACTGTCACCACGGAGGGCGACGGTGACGTTGACTTTGGTTTAACTATGCCGGCGTTTTTGCCAGGTGGATCCATAATTCAGGCCTCGCATGCCGGAGAGATTCTGAGCAGCACAAATGTTACCGTGTTGCATCCTTCCGATTTAATAATCGACAATTTCATCGACATATTTAAGCGACATCCAAATTCAACAAACCTTACCTATTGGCAGAGCAGGACTGACGTAGCGAGGGAAAGCCTGTCGACCGCAATGGAGCTTGCTCAACAAGAATACGTGGCAACTCAGTTGAAAATGGAGCTTTTCACTTTTAACTGGAACACATTGACTTTGGCGTCAGAAACAGGGGTAGCCGAAGACGAGCAAATGCTGGCTCGATTTACAAACGGGACTGCTGGTGAGGAAGCGAGCATTCATTTGGTGTTTCAAGGAACGATCGTGAAGTCTGCGACTGAAACAGTCAACGCGGACGGCACCGTCGATGTTCGCATCTCAGTTCCCAATCCATTGTTATCGGAAGTGTTTAATGGCCCGGTTCAAGGTACGCTTGACGTAATACTGGTGCATGGCAAGCGTGCACAGACACAATCTCTTCATCTACGCGAAGGGCCACGTCTGCTGCTTAAATCCGCGGAGGTTACAGAGGGAGAATACATGTACTTTGCTATCCGAGGTGTCGCTGCCGATGAGGATGTTAACGTAACTGTCCGATACGATTGGGGAAGTGGTTCAAGGGAACAAACCTGGAAACTCGGTCGAACTGACGGATCAAATAGGCTTGGCGAATCGAATTCTAAATTACTCGCCCCTGACTGGCTTCGTGGCGAAGCACAACTGGACGGAATCGAAATTGATATTGACGTCGGCGATGATCATCGCGGATATCGAGCGACATTGCTCAAGGGAGCTTCAAGAGACGACATAATTGCAGAACTCATTCGGACGAGTGGAACGTCTAGCATTGAAGCTGAGCTAGCAGTTCTGCTCAGTGACGAAGAGCGACTTTTAGCCGATCGGTTACTCGGAGATGACTGGGAAGGGAATGCGGCTGCGATTCAAGATGAGTTGAATGAGATCATTGTAGAGGGGGGTGGGGCATTCGTTTCGGACACATTTATTGAGAGTGCAAGTGAACTCGCGATCTCAGCCGTTTTGTCATCCCTTAACCTACACGTGTCCCAAGTACAAACGTACGTACAACTTGTTGCTGCGTTCGGTAGGGCATATGGCATGTTTCATCAAACTGAACTCGAAAAGAATGAACTAGAGTCGCTAGTTCATGTTGCCAAAAAATGGAGTTCGCTTCCGTCTCTCGGTTCAGAATATGAATCCACCAAAGATGGGGTCGTTTACCACCATATCGGCTGGGATTATCGAGCTGTGCCGGGAACGCCAATTCTATCCTCCGTATCGGGATGGGTTGTGGACTACGGGAATTCTAGGACAAATACGTACGGTACAATGTTTGTTACCATTCGTGTTGACCTGGACGAACAGGTAGTTCTGCCGCAACGTAAAGACGGACATGAAACAACAGATGTGGTCTACGTGACGTTAGGGCATTTGCGGCCATCGATGGAACAGAAAGACGAGTTCGTGCATCCTATTCAGCGATTTCAAGCGGGGGCATCAGAATTGACGTACTGCCTCGAAAAAGTCGAGACATCATGTCTGAACGGAAAGACCGCAAGGATTGAAGAAGGGCAACTGTTGGGTTACGTGGAGGGTTACGGGCCTAATGAGGTACCACCTCCTCCTACTGAGTTTGGCTTGTTCTTTTGGGGATCGGGCTCCACACCTCACGTACATGTAACAATGACTTCCGATCCCAACCCTGGGAAGCGCCTTGCGGGCGTTGCCATCGACAGCGACATAAACGACTATATTCATCCTAGAGATGCCCTCCCCAAAATAATGGACAATATGACTTAAGAGCCGAGCAATTCTACTATTCGCTATCCGCTACAAACTTGAAAGTTGAAACTATCGTCTGTGCCATCTGGGAATCGCGCGGATAGTCGATACTCACATAGCCATCGCTGGTCTTAAAAAAAAGATATACTATTTCATTTTCGGCCAGCTGGACCTCATCGATGTAGATATGACTTCCGCCGCACTGAACGTATCCACTTCGCACCACAAGACCATAACCCGATCGCTCACCCGCTGTCACTGGAATTACTTTGCTACGGCGAGCAGTATCAGGGAAGATGGGTATTTGCTCTACTTGCTTCTCGAAAGTCAAACCGGCCAATCGAGGATCCGGTAACGCACACGGTGGCAAACTTCCTCCCGATATCCCCAGTTTATTGGGGTTAGAGCTCGGCTCAAGTTCGACAAGCATTCCAACTGCACTTGGGTCGTCGGTGATTTGGTATTGTTCGTCTGTAATGATACGATGCAAACCGTCTTGCGGGTTTTTTAACGTAAAGCCATAACGTGTATTTTTATACTCTTTCCATTCAATCGTAGGCAGTAGCGTTCCCTCTGGAACGAACGGTGGGGAAATCGGCAACCAGCTCATAGGGCGTTGCAAGAGTAGTAAACAAATTACCGCCGTCAGCAGTCCAACTGCGACTACGAAAGACAATAAATCCCTCATAGTAATTAAGATAACTGGGTTCTACTGCAATTGGCAAATCAAACGTCGAGCCGTACTGCAAGCTTCTTCATGCCGTGAACATGTTAAGCACATTGCCAAAACGCAAACGCCTAGAAGCATCGAAGAAGGCTCAGGCACCGACGACCAGCTTCCAGGCGCATTTGTCAATCCATTGCTTGCGAAGGCATCAATTGATGCTTGGTCGTTTAAGGCGTCGTCAATGCTAAGTGTCTCACCAAGCGCACCATTGCCAGTTGCCTCACCACTCAGACTTATGGCCCAGGCGGTCAGTGTCGACTTACCACCATCCCAGGCAAAAGTTGACGCAGCCAGCTATAGAGCGGTTGCGTCAAGAGAATACCCGGGGCCTCCTCCAACCGTCGTCGTTAATGAGACTGCTGTCGCTGAGGTATCACCTGGATTGGCAAACGTTGCGGTCCCGGTAATAAAATCGTTGGTGGTAAACGCCCCAGTCGTGGTCGAATACGCAGGACCTGTGTAAGTCAGTACTAATCCAGCACTGGTAACGCCAGTCGCCAGGAAGAGAAATGCTGTCGCTAGGCAATAAAACCTCATATTCCGGACCTTTCTTCTGAGTTGGAATGTTGGGTTACGCCGAGACTCATCCCAGGCTACAATAGTCGAATCGCGATAGTAAATTTAAAGAGTATATAGTAGACTGCAGTGCTAACTCGTATT
>JAGQPC010000047.1 GCA_020426925.1 Planctomycetales bacterium
TGGGTGGCTGGCGGTCGAGCGTATGCGAGCCCCCAGCGCCGAATTCCACGCTCAGGCTCGCCTCCGTCTACCATACAACGTGACGCCAATCGGCACCTCTCTGACCGTGCAGCCTGCACGCTGAACCGGCATGTCGCTGCAACACAGCAGTTGGCTCTCTACCCTAGCGAACTGAATCTCTCGACGTCTGTCTTCACAGCTCCATTCAGAGCGATCAAAGCGCGCGGAGACATTAATCAACGTGAACAAGCAAACTACTCTCAGTTTATTTTGACAGCCTGCATGCCCCCCCCCCATATCCTCCAAGTGTTCGGCGCACGCGAACGCGTCATGTTGTTTTGCGACAAAAATTTCTTCTAGAGGCTCAGGGATCATTACAATGAGAAAGCTACACGAGTTTAGTTTGCTTGTCATTTCGTTGTGTTGCTGCATGACCGCTTCGCTGCACGCGGCAACTTACTACGTTGACTTTGGGCTTGGAGGCGTCTCCTTCAATGGACTGGCGCCTATTCCGCAAGGGCAAGATGGTCCGTTCCAAACGATCGAACAGGCGATCAACGCAGCAGAGAGCAATTCTGATTCGGGGGATATAATTTTCGTCAAGGCTGTCGCATCATACGATCAACCGTTGACAATAAGTGAAGATGGCATTCAGCTCATTGGCTACGAACATAGTGTCAACGAAACCACAGTCTGGAGTGATCTTGATGACGGTCGCGGCGTTCCACCGAACTACAACGAAATGAGAGGACTGGCGAACGGGATGCCGGTAATGCATAAGCAGCCCGAAATCAATCTCGGAAACCGGGCAGCGGGCAAAGCGATTTACGTCACGGGAGCGAATGTTGTGATCCGGAATTTCACAATTCACGACTGCCTTGAAGGAGTGACTGGCGCCGGCAATTTTGCTGAAGGGACGTCGAACATGACTGTTGAAAACGTCGTCGGTTATAACTTTGGACCGCTCATCGATGATGATGAAGGTCGAGGGATTACATTGTCCACAATGAAGCAGTCGTGGATCATAAACTGTCGCATACTGAATGCTGGAGGTTACGGCGTATCGCTCACGGATTTGGCGGCTGGTAGTACGATTGTCGATACGGATGTTTACTGCGACGAAGGCGATCCAGGCCAGGGCGAAGGCAATGGATGTGACTACTATTTCGTGATTCAAGACACGTCATCGTCAACGATAGCAAACTGTTACGCGGAGAGACGAGATGGAGGGGACGGCGATTTCCCTGGTCATTTGGGGCATGGATTTGTACTCAAAGGGGTTGCCTCTAACGCCAAGTCAAATACTGTCCAAGAATGCGAAGCTTTTCAAGTCAACGAAGCCTTTTGGTTTCTTGGGCCAAAGTGTACAGAAAACACAGTCACGAATTGTTATGCCAACAAGACTGACACAAGCGAAAATGTAGGTGGATCGATCTTCTTTTCTAATGGAGCTAACAAAAACCGAGCAAGGCAGACACGTATAAAGAACGCGCGCGGTGGCGTCACTTTTGATGTCGACGGAGGTGTAGCAGGACAGGCTGACTTGATGTCTGAAAACACAATCGAAAACTGCATTTTTGAGCGATGTGAAAATGCAATAAACTTTAACCCTCACAACGGAAATCCAGCAACGAAAGCAAAAGACAACGTATTTCGAAACTGCACCTTCACTGGGCGCTTGACGCCAACATTGTATAAAGAGTGGCCACCTGGCAGCGGCATATACGAAGATAGCCGTGGCCTATTTTACGCTCATCGCGATAATGAAAATACAACCTTCACGAACTGTATCTTCAGTGACTTTCCAGTTCGAGACTTCGAAAGTCCGGCTACCGTGGCTTCTGGTAAGGACGTGTATCCAACCGAAGACGAAGTCAATTTCATCAATTGTTGCTTCGATCAATGCGGAGATGGAGATCCGATTACGAGCGAAGGATTCCCGGAAACGCAGCAAGCCATGGACTCAGATCAGGCCTACATCGATTGTATTCTGGCTTCAAGCAGTCCGTTTATCGGATCTTGGGTTTGGCCGAGCAGCGTTGTGATCGATGAAGGTATCGCGGTTCCTGAAAACGAAGATTTTTTCGGTACACCTCCTCGGCAGAACGGAGCCGCGGTCGACGTTGGAGCAATTGAAGGAAATTGAAGATTGGACAATCAGGGGTTAGTCATGAAACGTAGATTTCGATTGTGGCTAGTGTTCGCGACGTGTTCAATTCTGCTCACGGCATCTGTCGCGTATACCGAGGACGTCACTGAGTCATTCAATGGCAACGGCGATTTCATAGACGCGACTAGGAGCGTTTTCGGATTCGACCAAGCCGGTTGGACTGTTTATTCCAGCGACTGGGATCGTTCTGGCATAAAAGTGCTTGACGGTGCTTTTACATTTGACGTATCCGATCAACTTGGATTTGAAGGACTGTTCGAGTCGATCTATCTCGCTGATATCAGTTGGCATTCGAGTTTTGTCCAGCGAATTGAGATTGAGGACTTGTCGATTGAACCGGAACCTGAACGTCTAGAGACCGGCAGTAGGCTAACGCTGGAGTTTATCCATAATTTCGATTCGGATGAGCTGCAATCGGATAACCTCCTTAGGTTTAGTGTCGGGGCGAGCCCAACGCTAGGAACCGTCTTCGTGACAGCCGCCACAGATGAAGCAATTCACAGCATCCCTGAACTTGGCAGTAACGTCGCACTTGAGATTGTGTATCACGATGAACCCTCATTGGCTGAATTTCGATATGACCCAGACACTACTGACAATGAACTGCCAATCGAGATTTGGACAGGCGAGATTCATGATGTCATGAAGGGAAATCGTAACATTGAGATATTCGCGAATGCCTCGGGTGACGACACGAGGTTGCAAGCACGTATTGATAAGTTGTCACTGCGCGCGATCCAGTCAGGCGACTTCAACTACGATCAATCTTTCGATGCTTTTGATCTTGCTATTCTTGCAAATGACTTCGGAACTAGCGATCCCAGACGCGACATCAATCGTGACCGCATCGTTGACGAACTTGACCTTGATCGTTGGGTGCACCAGGTTGCCTTTACCTACTACGGTGACGCCAATCTAGACGGCGAGTTCAATACTAGCGATCTGGTGCGAGCCTTCAATGCTGGTGGGTATGAGGACACGATTGATGACAATGCAACCTGGGAAACAGGCGACTGGAATCTCGACGGCGATTTCACGACGAGTGATCTTGTTCTGGCGTTCAAAGACGGCGGCTTTGAAAAAGGTCCTCGAGTAGCAGCAGCCATCGTGCCAGAACCTACCACGCCGTCGTCGATCGCACTGATGTTATGTGCGCTGTTCCTGACGCGAAATCGCTGCAGCCGTGGATCGTCGCGTGACGGACGTTGATTTCGAAAAGCTATGAAAACGCGGCGCGCGCGATCATGAAGCGAATCATTGGCGATAAGGCGCGTTAGCAATGACACGCGTCGCGCAAAAAGCCTGTCGCGATTTGAGTCCAAATTGCGGTTCTAAAATGTCACACAAGGTTCGCAGGATGTGGGCTTTTGGAAGCGGAAGGGCTGGTAACGACATTGCAGGGGGAAACGATGAGCGACATGAACTCGGATGGGCATCAGGACGCGATTGAGAAACTAGAGTGCCAATACGAAAACGCGAGTGAGCTAACCGAGTTCCTTGAAGTTCGGGTTGTTGCCGCTGGACTGCTGAATCAACTTCAAGCGGCACGATCGATTGTTCAGCTCGTAAATCGCGCTATTGCTGTCAAGTTATCGGCCGAACGACAAATTGGTGCTCGAATCGCCAAAATGCGTCTTCGCGGTGGCGACCGAACGAAACCCCGGATCACCTTGGCAGACTATGGGATTACGCCCAACGAATCTTCGAAGTGGCAAGCTTTGAGCCGGATCCCGCACGTCAAGCAGTGCGAAACGATGAGCTACAGAATGACGCACCGAGGACTGCAATACTTCGTGCACGCAAAAACAAGCATGCCGTCTCGTTGACCGGTAGTCGCCGAGTAATGCTGGGGGCTCGCTTACGTTCGACCACCAGCCACTCATGCCGAGTAATCGGCTGCGACAGTCCCCTTTTGTTAATCGCCCGACAAATACGTCGTCCGTTTTTCGATGTCGGTGTTCACCGAGTGGTAGCGGCGGAACAAGTTGCCCGAATCGAACAGCGTCTGTCGCATGTGTTCGACGTCGTCGTGACCGATTGCGTTCGTGAAAATTGGCAATAGATACTCGATGCCCGTTTGCGATACGTTCATGGTCTCATTGTCGTAGAACGACGGATGTAGTCGTCGAGCGTGAATCTTTCCCCACTTGTCGCGGAACGAGTTGCCAGTGGCGCTCGACACAAAGAATCCTCGGTCCTTACTCCATTGCAACGTAGCTACGCTGTTGTTTTGACGCTCGACGAGCATGTCGACCGCTTTGCCACCAAGCTGAGATGCGTTGAATCGATCAAAAAGAAGAGGTCGACCGCCGCGCTGCGTGTGTCCAACCTTCCTGGTAAAAATCGCCGAAGATGCGTTCAATGTGCGGTCATGGCTCGTGAAGAATTCGTTGCCGATTTCCGTCTTCAATATACTCCCAAGGCTTTCTGCAGCTCCCGAAAGAACAACGTTTCCAGAAGGATCCTGTGTAGCACTCGACGCGCCCAATACTTCGCCCGTCTCGTCGATAATACCTTCGCCACAAACGATAACAACGTGTCGCTGAAGTTCGTAGATCTCTTTGACTCGTTCCACGAGCCGGTCGACATCAATTGGAACTTCCGGCACAAGAATGACGTCGGGCTGGCCGTAGGCCGTACCCAACGCGATGTACCCAGAATGGCGTCCCATGACTTCGACGATTCCGATTCTGCGATGGCTTTCAGCCGTCGTGCGAATGCGACTTAAGCCATGAGCCGACACGAACACCGCCGTCGCATAGCCAGGGGTCGCGTAGTTCACCATTTGTTCGAGCTGGATCTCGGCGGGACCGGCCACGAACGCAGATTGGTTGATCTTGTATTTGAAACCTTTGGGATCATTCTCATTGGGCTCTCGGATCCATTTGTCTGGTTCGCACGGATAATTGAGTCCCAAATCGTTGTCGATCGTTTTCGGCGCAAGAACCGTTGGCAGGCCGTCGCAGAGCGGCTGAAGTCCGTTCAGAGTTCCGTCGCCGCCGATGCAGATTAATCCTTCGATCTTCAGTTTCTTGAGGCGGTCGTAAATCGCGTCTAACGATTCTTGGTTTCCGGGATCTACATACGTGCGAGATGACCCCAGGATTGAGCCACCGTAATTCGGATCGAGTTCGGGGATTGTAGAAAGCAGCGGGTTCAGACGAACGTGCGGCAGCCGCTGATTAAAGAGCGAATCAAAGCCTCTCAACAGTCCAAAAACTTCAATTCGGAGTTGATTTGCGCGACAAACCGCCCCGTAAATCGTAGCGTTCAGCGCTGGCGTATCTCCACCCGCAGTCAGAATTGCTATCCGTTTCATTTCTTGCTCGTAATGTTTTCGGCGAAACTAATCGTTTCGTCGGGTGTTTGATTTCTACTGTGCCGGCGGAGGCGGATTGCCGCTGATGTCCAATGTCGACGTTTCCGTCACGGATTCGTTGTGCCGATTTCCTGTCGAAGAATCAGAGTTCTGATCTGTATCGGAAGAGATCGCTCCAGAAACGGTCGGTTCTGCAGGCGGCGGTTCTGCAGGCGGCGGTTCGGCATTTGGCGGGTTAGAAGTGCCAGGGGCAGGTGTTTCGGTGGCAGGCGAAACGCTGGCTTTAAGGCCGCGTTCGTCATCATCAATTTGAAAGGAAACTACCGGGACTGTGGACGCGATATCGGTTGGTTCCTTTACCTTTCCGGTGGCACCAGCGTTTTCCTCCCTTGGAGGGCGGTTTACGCTTTCGGCTCGAATTTGCTTGAGTTCCCGTTCGAGCCTCCAGTCGCTAATAACCGTGTAAACTCCCTTCACAAATAGCCAAACGATCCACGTGAAAATTGCTCCAGGAATCGCGATCGCTGCGGCGGTAAAAAATAACTGTTTCATAGGGAGGTTGTGCTAAATCGAGCACTATCGATGCAATCCGTCGTAACTTTGCGGCTCATCGCTGTTAGCCAAATCGTTACGAGTGATTGTAACATTTGACACGTTCACGGTTTGACTGTCTAAGCAGTTTACAACTTCACAAAAAAGTGATCTGGTCTTTTACGTTGCACTTCGTTTAATTCTATTCGTCCCCCGATGTCTGATAGAATGTTCCTACATTGGAAAGGAGCAATATGCGTTCGGCCCCATCGTTGTTGTCTATCATCGGCGTGACAGTTGCAAACGACTCGATCGTCTGTTCAGCGACCAGACAACGTTCTGATGGGCGAGGGCGGTTCTTCTATGGCGCCCTGTTGGTGTCGATTCTTTCGGCTCTGTCGTCTGCAACGGCAAATGCCGCAAGTTTTCTGACAACGGAACAACTCTATTATTCGGGCCAGTATAACGAGTGTCTTGAGATCGCTGTTGCGGAGTTCGATCGTGGGGTCTGGAACGATCGTTGGCCTCAGCTGGCGATGCAGTGTCTCATGACGACCGGTAGGTATTCCGAAGCAAAATCGGTTTACGATCGGGCCACCAAGCGATTTGCTACCAGCATCGGAATTCGCGCGTTCGGAGCGGACGTTCTTCGTTTCAACGGAGATGACGTCGCGGCGGTACGAGAACCACTTGAGATGATCACGATGGTGAATACCGCACCATGGAGATATTCATCCTCGGCCGATCTGATAACTCTGGGACGGTTTTTCATCGGCCAGGGCGAAGACGCAAAAAAAGTTCTGGAGCTGTTCTACGATCGAGTCAAAAAGAGCAACTCGTCCTTCGCACCAGTCTACATCGCGTCCGCTGAACTTGCGATTTCGAAAAACGATTTTCAGCTCGCAGCGACTGAGTTGGAAACAGCCGCGAAGCTGCAGCCCGCCAACCCGGACGTGTTCCAGCTTCAAGCCGTCGCCTTCAGCGAAAGCGACAGCGAGAAAGCGGCTGAATTCCTCAGCAAAGCTCTGCAGCTAAATCCGCGTCACATACCGTCGCTGCTGATGAAAGCCGAATTTGAAATCGATGCGGAACGGTACGGTGATGCTGACGAAACATTGTCGCAAGTGTTGGCGATCAATCCGTGGCATCCCCAGGCGTGGGCGTATCACGCGGTCATTGCTCATCTAGCGGGTCACTTCGATGGTGAACGAGCGATCCGCGAAATTGCGTTGGCAAATTGGAAGACGAACCATCACGTTGACCATTGGATCGGACAAAAGCTTTCGCAAAAATATCGATTTCGTGAAGGCGCACAGTATCAACGTCAATCTTTGATGTTGGCATCCAGCTACGTACCCGCTCGATTCCAGCTGGCGCAAGACCTGCTGCGGTTGGGAGACGAAGAGGCCGGATGGCAAATGGCACAGCAAGTGTACGACAACGACGCTTACAATGTCGTCGCGTACAATTTGTTGGCATTGAATGACGAGTTGCAAAAGTTTACGACGCTCCAAAACGATCGCTTCATCGTGCGCATGGATTCCCGAGAGGCACGGATCTACGGCCAACGTGTGTTGCGATTGCTGGACGAGGCACACTCAACGCTTTGTTCGAAATATGGCGTGACTCTGGATGGCCCTGTTACCGTTGAGATCTTCCCGCGCCAAAAAGACTTCGCGATTCGAACTTTTGGTTTGCCAGGTGGCGCAGGTTTTTTGGGAGTCTGTTTCGGTCGAGTCATCACAGCCAACAGCCCGGCATCGCAGGGAAACTCACCATCTAACTGGCAAGCGGTATTGTGGCACGAGTTCTGTCACGTGGTCACGCTTGAAAAAACGCTCAATCGAATGCCTCGTTGGTTAAGCGAGGGCATTTCGGTTTATGAAGAACGTCAGCGAGATGATGCATGGGGCGAACGACTTACGCCCGAATACCAAACGATGTTGCTTGGCGACGATCTTACCCCAGTCAGTCAGCTTAGCGGAGCGTTTCTTCGTCCGAAATCGCCAACTCATCTGCAGTTTGCGTACTATCAGTCGTCGTTGGTTGTCGAGTTCTTAATCAAGCAGCACGGTTTCGAAACTCTGGTGCGAATACTTGACGACTTAGCCGTCGGGATGCCAATCAATGACGCGATCGAACGTTACACAGGTTCGATTGTCGAGTTTGAACAGGCGTTCGAGGCCTTCGCAAAACGCACGGCTAATGAAATGGCTCCCGGCTTGGAATTCGACAAGATCGAAGTGGAGCCAGGTGAACAGCCAACTCCTGAAATGTTGCTGGAATTTGGAAAGCGAGAAAACAACTACTGGGCGATCCATCAACGTGCGGATCGGCTCATTCAAAACGAAGAATTGGATGCAGCGGCGGAATTACTTGAAGGCCTATTCCAAAAATTTCCGTCGGATCGAAGCACTAGCAGTGCCGCAGTCAAGCTCGCGCGGATCTACCGAAAACTCGATCAGCCCGGCAAGGAACGCGAAAGCCTCGCGCATGTGGCGGGAATTGTTGACGACGCATTGCCGGTCTATCGTCGGCTGATGGAAATCGATGCGGAATCTGAAACGTGGCCAAGCGTCATGGAGCACGCGCAGCGAATGTTGGCCGTGCAGCCTTTGCAGGCGTTTCCACACGAACTGTTGGCGAAAGGCGCGGAGCACAGTGGCGATACTCCCGTCGTTGTCGATGCACGCAGCGCACTGTTAGAAATGGAGCCAACGGATCCGGCCAAAGCTCATTTCGATTTAGCAACGTCTCTACACACAATCGGCGAAACGGACAAAGCGAAGCGCCAAGTGTTGATGGCGCTGGAATTCGCGCCTCGCTATCAAGAAGCGTTGAAGTTGCTGGTCGAGCTACAGAACAAGGATGACGGCAATGAACAATGACAAACTGCGAAATAGCGTGCCGGTCATTGCGACATTGATTCTGATCCTTGGAGTTGGATCGTTCACTTTTGCTCAGCGCGGAAGACGATGGCGAGGCCACTACGACGGAGATCGAAACGGCGTTCCGCGGTGGGATTTGAACGATGACTTCCCTGGCGACAATTTCCGTTTTGTGCGTGTGCAATACGATTCGCACGGCTACGGGCGAGGCGGTGGATGGAGAACCGATCATCCCGATAGCGATTTGAATTTTTCGTTACGTTTGCAACAGCTAACGTCAATTTCGGTTCATCCCGATCCGTTAGTTCTTGAATTGACCGATCCGCGTTTATTCGACTATCCATTTCTTTACATGATTGAACCGGGACGTCTTTACTTTTATGACGATGAGGTCGTCGCGCTTCGCCGCTACCTGCTGAACGGTGGCTTCTTGATGGTGGATGATTTTTGGGGCGACGAAGAGTACGAAAACTTTCACCAGCAAATCAAGAAAGTATTTCCCGATCGCGAACCTCAGGAAGTGCCACTGACGCACGAGATTTTCAATTGCGTTTACAAGTTAAAAGAGAAACCGCAAGTTCCTGCAATCAACGTGGTTTGGCAAGGAGATCCAAGTATCACGTGGGAAGAGCGTTGGGGATCCGACACCAGCATTCCCTATTACAAAGCCATCAGCGACGACGATGGTCGCATCATGGTTTTCATTTGCCACAACACGGATCTCGGAGACGGTTGGGAGCGCGAAGGCATGCAAGAATGGTACTTCCGCGAGTTTTCCATGAAGAAAGCGTATCCGATGGGAATCAATATCGTAACGTACGCAATGACGCATTGAAGAAATTGACCAGGCGACAATCAACACCAAAATCACTAAACGGACCTTCACCAGATGAGCACCGAAACGGATACCTTTGAAGCGGAACGAGAAACAGTTGAACTGATCCGCTCCAGTCGAGACAAAATCGACCACGAATTGTCAAAGGCGATCGTTGGCCAAAAGGACGTGATCCAACAATTGCTGATCGCGCTCATGTCGGGCGGACACTGCCTCATCACGGGCGCTCCCGGTTTGGCAAAGACGTTGCTTGTCCGCTCTATCGCTCAGATTTTCCATCTGAATTTTCACCGCATTCAGTTCACTCCAGACCTGATGCCGGGCGACATCACCGGCACTGAAATCTTGGAAGACAATCCCGATTCCGGACGAACGATGAAGTTCGTACCCGGACCGATCTTTGCGAATGTGATTTTGGCGGATGAAATTAATCGTACTCCGCCAAAGACTCAGGCGGCACTGCTGGAAGCGATGCAAGAACATCAAGTCACATCGGCCGGTAAGCGATACGCACTCGAGGAACCGTTCTTCGTCTTGGCGACTCAAAACCCCATTGAGATGGAGGGAACTTATCCACTTCCTGAAGCGCAGCTCGACCGCTTCATGTTCAACGTGCTCATCGACTATCTACCGGAAGATGACGAGGTCGCCGTGGTATCTCGCACGACAACGACTCAGTCGGAACCGATCGAAGCCTTGTTCACCGGCGACGACGTAAAACGATTTCACGAAGTCGTTCGGAAGGTTCCAATTGGTGACGACGTGGTTCGCTACGCCGTTCGATTGGCTGCCGCAAGCCGCCCAAGTCAGCCCGACGCTCCGGATTTCGTGCGGGAATGGGTCAGCTGGGGCGCCGGACTTCGAGCAGCCCAAACGATGGTGCTAGGTGCGAAAACAAGAGCGTTGATGCTCGGGCGATCGCATGCGACTTTCGAAGACGTCGAAGCACTCATTCGCCCATCGTTCCGGCATCGCATCGTTGTCGGCTACAAAGCCGAAGCGGAAGGCGTTTCGGTGGACGACATTATCGACCGAATTCTCGCGCACGTCCCAAGATAGCAAAATCGCATGGCTCACGAACACGACAGCTCGACGCCCCGCAAGTCGTCAGATTGGATCGACGCGGCGACGATTATGCGCATTAAGAATTTGCAGCTGCGAGCCAAAACGGTTGTGGAAGGGTTTTACAATGGCTTGCACCGGAGTCCGTTCCATGGATTCTCAGTCGAATTCAGCGAACATCGTCAATACACTTGGGGCGACGACCTGCGTCACATCGATTGGCGATTGATGGCACGGACCGATCGTCTTTTCATCAAGCAATTCGAAGACGAAACCAACCGAAGAGGCTATTTGATTTCAGACTTTAGCCGGTCGATGCTGTATGGTTCGGGCGAGTTTCCCAAAATTGAGTATGCAAGGACTCTGGCCGCGACGTTGGCGTACTATTTCACGCTGCAGCGTGACAACGTTGGAGTTTTCACGTTCGACGAATCGGTCGTCGACTATTTGCCAGCCAGATTCCGGCCGGGGCATTTCCGTAGGCTGTTGGCCTGTTTGGAAAACACACCGAAAGGGACCGGCACCGACCTCGCCGCTCCGCTAGAACAAGCGGCCCGACTCGTCAAGAAACGCGGTCTGATCGTCTTCATTTCTGACTTGCTGGCGTCGATTGATACGCTCGAAAAGAGCCTTGGGCATTTGCGAGCGCGCGGACACGAAGTGTTCTTATTGCGAGTGTTGGATCCCTTTGAAGTCGATTTTCCGTTCGATAAAGCAGCGCTGTTTCGAGACGTCGAGTCAGACCAAGAAATGTACGTCGACGGAACAACGGCCCGACACGAATACAAAGAACGCTTCGCTCAGCACCACTCAGCGATTGTTGATATCTGTTCGAATCTCGGCATCGACTTTTTCACGTTGACGACTGATCAGCCGCTGGAGTTCGCGTTGTTTGAACTCCTTTCCGTCCAGGCGAGGCAAGGTCGTAATACTGCGCGACCGAGGCGACAGCGAAGAGGTGCCGGATGAGTTTTCTGACGCCTCTTTACTTTTTGGGTGCTTTGGCGATCGCTGGACCGATAGTCTTTCATCTGATCCAGCGACGACCGAAAGGCGAACAAACATTTAGCTCGCTAATGTTTTTGTCGCCTTCGCCACCTCGACTGACACGTCGCAGTCGTCTCGACAATATCTTACTGTTGCTGTTGAGAGCTTTGGCGTTGACGTTGCTCGCAATTGCTTTTGCTCGGCCATTTTTGCGATCGGCATTGCAGCTTGATTTCAATTCGATCGCGCGACGCACCGTTATTTTGCTCGACACCAGCGCGAGCATGCGGCGAGCCGGCCTATGGGAAGCTGCGATACAGGAGGTCGAAAAGATCTGCGACAACTCATCGCCGGCCGACCAATTATCGTTAGTCGCGTTCGACAGTTCACCAGAGCAGATTGTCGGGTTCGAAGCTTCCGCGATCGGGAAGTCTGCCGCAATCAAAGATATGATCCGCGAGCGGTTAAGCGAACTAAAACCGACGTGGCAAGATACAGACTTAGGCGCGGCCTTGATCGTTGCATGCGAGCAACTCCAAACGACTACGGGAAACGATGAGCCCGTGGACACTCCTCCACAGATCGTTGTTATTACCGACGCTCAACAGGGCTCCAATTTGCAGTCACTGGAATCGTTCGAGTGGCCAGATCGCATTCCTGTCGATTGCCGGATAGTTTCTCCGAAATCACCGGGCAATGCCGCGATGCAAGTTGTCACTGGCGACGATGCAAGCGACGACGAAGTTCTGGTTCGAGTAGAAAATATTGACGCCACGGCGACCGACCAATTCGAATTGCAGTGGACCGGCACAAGCGGCGAAGTCGAGTCGTCTCGCTCTGTGCAAGTGCCAGAAGGCCAGAGCCGAGTGGTTCGGTTTCCTCGGGATTCGATTACGTCTACGTTGCGTCTAACTGGTGACCGAGACACCTTTGATAATGAGTTGTATTTTGCGACTCCGGAGCCGCTGGTTCGACAGGTTTTGTACGTTGGCGATGTCGAGGCAGTGGACGAAGACGAAAAAGGGCCGTTCTTTTTCTTGCAACGAGTCAATCTGGACACTTGTTTTCGAAAAGTCACATTCGAAGCGGCTGACGGCGAATCGCTGGTAGCTCTTTCGGCTACAACGTCTCCGCTCGTTTTCGCTGGCCCCGGTCTCACGGCCGAGCAGGCGCAGTTGCTGCATAACTATGTGAAATCGGGTGGAAACGTCGTCGGCGTGCTTGCTCAATCGCGATTCGAGGAAGACGATCTAGCTGCTTGGAGAACTCTGACCGGAATCGACACGTTGACTATTTCAGAAGCCGACGTCTCCGATTACGCAATGCTGTCGAACATCGATTTTCAACACCGGTTTTTTGCTCCGTTTGCTGAATCGCAATTCAACGACTTTACGAAAGTTCGCTTTTGGAAGCATCGAAACATTCACGCTGCCGACGAGAACGCGTGGAACGTGTTGGCTCGATTTGATGCCACCGCGCCGGCGTTGATTGAACGTCCAATTGAAGAAGGAACGCTCTGGTTGTTGACGTCGGGTTGGCACGTCGGTGACAGTCAATTCGCATTGTCCTCCAAGTTTGTTCCCCTGATCGCGGGAATGTTCGACGCCAGCGATTCGATCCACCACACTGACACCTCGTACACTGTCGGAAAGACGATTCCGTTGGATTTTCTTAATCCCGAAGATGGCTTAAGTGCTCATCTAGTCGGGCCAGATGGTGAAGTGGTTAGTGTTAATGACCACGAGTTTCGACCTGACCGTCCCGGTGTATTCTCGATGACCAATCAGGGGCAACAATCAAGTTTTGCTGTGAATCTGTCTGCGGCAGAGAGCGTTACGTCGCAGATGGATTTAACGCAGCTTGAACAGCGTGGAGTCAAGCTTGGCGATCGGATGCCTGCGATCGAGGCAACAGAATACCAGCGACAGATGAAAGATGTAGAACTGGAATCGAACCAACAGATTTGGCGGACGCTCATATTCGCATCATTAGTTGTACTTGCGGCGGAAACTTGGCTTGCTGGGCGCAAGTCAAGACAGACCTGAAATCAAAAAACGGACCAGCGGTATGGACAAGCGAATTCAACATCGCCTTCGTCAAGTAGCTCAACGACTACAAGCGGCTCGATTTATACTTTTGTCCGGTCTGTTTTGGGCGGCCGCATCAGTGCTTGGAATCGCTGCGTGGGTCGGTGATGTCGTTGCGTTCGAAAGCATTCAAGCGGTGATGCCTTGGACTCTTGGCGCCGCAGGTCTTTTCCTAGTCGTCGCGTTCTCGATTGCAAAAAGTAGCTACTCGAACGAATCGGAAATCGCCAGGCGCATTGAAGCTCACTTTCCAGAGCTGGACCAACGCCTGCTCGCAGCGATCAACGAACGGCCATCCAGCGACGGGCGACTTGGCTATCTGCAAGAGTCACTCGTGCAGGAAACGCTAACGCATCATCTGCATTCTCCATGGCGACACATCCTTTCGGGACCTCGCATGGTGTTCAGCTGGATTGTTGCATTTGTGGGGGCGGCTCTATTAATGATTTGCACCGTCGTCATGCAACTAGAACGTCCCGTCGTCGCAAGTGCGGAGGACGAGCAGACGGCCGCAGAAGTCGCTGAAGTTACCACCGAACTGAAAATCGAACCTGGGACAACAGAAGTCGAAAAGGGCACCGGATTTATCGTGACCGCGCGTTTTCCAAACGATAACGACCAAGAGATCCCGACCGACGTCGCGTTGGTCGCGGTCGATAAACAGGGCGAAAAACGCACTCTGTCGATGACACGCACGTTGGATGAACCGCTATTTGCCACGCACATTGCAGAAGTGAATTCCGAGTTCGACTACCACGTTGAATTCTCAAATGGTCGATCCGAAACCTACAACGTCACCGTGTTCGAACACCCTGAACTTGTTCGTGCGGATGTCAAACTCGAATTCCCTACATACACTGCGATGGAACCGAAAACGATCGAGGACACGTTAAAGGTGACTGTTGTCGAGGGTTCACAAACCGCGTGGAAACTGTCACTGAACAAGCCAGTCGAGTCAGCTACGTTGCAAAATGAAAGCGGCACCATTGCACTTACGGCCATTGGTGACGGAACTGAATACACGTTGGATCACGCGGCTAAAGAATCGTCCAAATGGGAATTGCACCTCACGGATAAAGACGGTCGCGTAAACAAACGCCCGCCGGAGCTATCGATCAAGGTTGTTCCGAATCGCCCGCCGGAACTCAAGATGGTCGACGCTCGCGATCGTCGTGTCTCTCCGCTGGAAGAGATGGAGATCTCCGCGAACGTCTCCGACGATTATGGCATCACGAAGTTCGGTTTGTCGTACGCGATTGCTGACCTACCGATGCAAGATGTCATTTTGCGAACGAGTCTGGAAGCAAAGACGACAACGGCTGTTGAACATCAGGTCAACTTTGAGGATCTCGATGCGGAGCCGGATCAACTGCTCGCTTACAACTTTTGGGCCGAAGACCACGGTCCCGATGGCGAGATTCGCCGCACTTCGGGCGACATGTATTTTGCGGAAGTGCGGCACTTCGAGGAAATCTTTCGTCAAGGGCAGCAACCTTCTAGTGACCAGCAACAACAGCAGCAGCAACAACAACAGCAGCAAAGCCAGAATGCTCAACGATCCGAAGAATTGGCGGAACTTCAAAAGGAAATCATGAACGCAACGTGGCGGATCATCCGTCGCGAAGTAGATAGTGAACTCAGCGACGCTTTTGCCGAAGACGTGGGTCTGCTTGTGGAATCACAACAGACCGCGATTTCGCAGCTGGAAGAACTGTCAAGTGAACTACGCGATTCCGAATCGACTCAGCACGCGTTTCAGGTGCAGACAGACATGCTGGAAAGCTCGCAACAGCTGATCGCAGCGCACGGCGAAAAATCGGCTGCTCCGCTTTCTACAGCCTTAACACACCAGCGGCTCGCCTATCAGGGATTGCTCCGA
This sequence comes from Planctomycetales bacterium, assembly GCA_020426925.1. Classification (GTDB taxonomy): domain Bacteria; phylum Planctomycetota; class Planctomycetia; order Pirellulales; family Pirellulaceae; genus JAGQPC01. The sequence goes on from JAGQPC010000047.1 coordinate 15,759, forward strand.
TTACGGGCACGCGAACATGAAGTGGTTCAGTCGCAGCATCAACAGCAGCAAGGCAGCAGTTCGTCGTCTCAATCTCGTCAACAGTTTCAGCAGCAGCTACAGCAGCTGCAACTGAAGAACGACCAAGATCGCTATGAAACTCAACGTCAGGCACAGAACAACGAAGATCAGGGCGAGCGAGAAGTACGCCAAGTTCTCAATCGCTTGAAAGAACTAGCTCGACGGCAAGACGACATCAACAAGCAGTTGAAGGAACTCGAATCCGCATTGCAGGCGGCGGACGAAGAAGAACGTGAAGACATCGAACGTCAACTAAAGCGTCTCCGCGAACAGCAACAGCAGATGCTGCGCGACATTGATGAGCTGCAAAATCGAATGCAAGAAGCTCAAGATCAACAGGCTCTTCAAAACGCGCAGGAACAAGTGCAGCAATCTCGTGAGGAAGCGCAACAGGCAAGCGAAGCGTTGCAACAAGGCGACACGGCCAGTGCGCTCAACGCCGGTACGCGAGCCGAACGAAAGTTGGAAGAAGTTCGCGATCGTCTTCGCGAGGAAACAGCCAACCAATTCGAGGACGCGCTGCGAGAGATGCGCAGTACAGCCCGCGAACTGGATGACCGTCAATCGGAAATTAACGAACAACTGGCCAGCAATCCGAAAGATGCAGCCGCCGAGCGACCAAGTCTGCGGCCCGACGACCCGAACAATGACCAGGACGGTCTCAAAGAACAGCTGTCCGACCAAAAGGAAAAACTCGAAACGCTTCTGAAGGACATGCAAGAAACCGTCACCGAAGCGGAATCTTCGGAGCCGCTTCTCGCGCAGAAACTTTACGACGCGATTCGCGATACGTATCGCCGGCGCATTCCCGATCAATTCGACACAACGCAACAGCTGGTCGACCGCGGCTTAGAACCACAAGCTCAACAGCTATCCGATTCCATTCAAGAGGGACTTTCCGAACTGCGGCAGGATGTCGAGCAGGCCGCGGAAAGCGTACTCGGCGACGACACAGAAGGTCTGCGACGGGCACTCGGCGAAATTGATGAAATTGCGCGTCAATTGCAAGATGAGATCGATCGAAACGATCCAAATTCATCAAACAGTGAAGGTCAGCCAAACGACGAACAATCGGGCGACAATCGGCCTGGCCAGCAACAGCAAGACTCGCAGGAAAGCGATTCGCAAAGCCGATCCGCTGCACAGTCCAACTCCGATGGCGAGCGTAGTGATTCTCAGTCAGACGACGAGAATACGACGGATTCAACGTCTCGAACAACAGATGAACAGACAGATCAGCAACCCAACGAAGAGAACTCGCGTCCAAACCAGGGGAATCGGCCAAACCAATCCGAGAATCCAGAACATCAGAACGCCGGTCAGCAAAGCGACGAGCAACCGAGCGATGGCCAGCAAAACGACGCGCAGCAACAACAAGCGAATCAAAGCTCACCCTCCGATCAGCAGTCTAACCAGCCCGGACAGTCGCCGTCCAATTCACAGCAGCAATCTGAATCACAATCTCAACCGGATTCGCAGGCATCGTCTTCTCAGGGATCGCAGCAGTCTCAACAAACACAGTCCAACCAGACTCCAAACGGAAATCGATCTGCTTCGCGAAATCCGTCCAACAACAATGGGTCGAGTCAAATCAACGGCGGGAACACTGGCGGGTTTGAGCAGTTCATCGATCAAGTGCAACAAGCGGCTCCGATCACTGGCGATGATTTTCGTGAGTGGTCCGACCGTCTGCGAGACGTCGAAGAAATGATCGAGGATCCGCGTCTGGCTGCAGAGGCTGCTCAGATCCGCGATCGTGCGCGTGGGTTCCGGCAAGAATTCACTCGACATTCGGAGGAGCCAAAGTGGAATCTTGTACGTGAATTGGTGGCGGCTCCGTTGCAAG
>JAGQPC010000048.1 GCA_020426925.1 Planctomycetales bacterium
AACCTGGTCGACAGTCCTCAGCACGGAAGTTTATACGTCTCTTTACACTACCAATCGAGAAAACTATTCGACCGTTTCTTACGACGATCTTGGTAGAAGCTACGAAACGAAACGCTACAACGGTTCTAACTACTTAAAAACAAGCAGCTATTACGACAGAAGCGGGAGGCAAGTTGCGAGCGTGTCAAATGGCCAAGCGGCAACGGAAATCGCATTTGACGGAGCGGGCAGACAGTATCAAACACGCGTGGTCGGAGAGCTGGAAGCCACAAAATACTCGTCCGGGGCATTCAATTACACCGCACCTGAACCAGAGCCATCTGTCAGCAGCATGACAAGTGGCAACGATGTAGTCTACTCGCTGAAACATACCGAGTACGACGACGCTAGTAACGCCATTGCCTCCCATGCGTTTGAGATGACGCACAACGACTCAACCCTGGGGATCAACCTTAGCGCGACGACCGACTACGTCCGGCGAAGTGTGTACACTTGGTATGACACAGCCAGCCGGGTCACGCACGTTGGTGACTATGGCAGCGGAGACACAGCTGCTGGAGATGGGAATTGGGAATACGCAGCGATTCCAACACGTTCGTCGACAGCTCCGTCCGCAAGTAGCGACACTGTACTCATGACCAAATACGAGTACGATGCTGATTCTGGACGACTAATCAAAGTGACTAATTGGAGCGACAGCACGACGACGCATGTCACCAGAACCTGGTACGATGATTTAGGACGCAAGAGTTTCGTTGCTGAAAACTACAGTGACTTCAGCCCACCGACAACAAACGAAGGTGATGGCACTGATCCTTCCAAGGATCGGGTGACCGCATTCGAGTACAATGGTCTTGGTAAGCTGACCTTGCTCACAGCGATGGCGCAAAACGGCACGACCGATGACCAGGATACGGAATATTTGTTCGAAGACAGTGTCAATGCTAGCTTGGTAACGAACGAGATCTATCCAGATTCCTCGGATACGACAAGTTCGGGGACGGACCAAATCAAATACACCTACAACGTTGATGGCTCTAAAGCAACGCGAACAGACCAACTCGGAAACGTGATTACCTATAGCTACAACGACCGGCGTCAGCCAGAAACAGAAAGTGTCACGACACTTGCCACTGGTGTGGATGGAAATGTTCGATCGATCAAGCGCAGCTATGACTCGCAGGCCCGCCTCGAAAAAGTGACTAGTTATGCCAGCACGGGAGGCACAGGTACGGTTCGCAATGAAGTGCAGTACGAGTACAACGACCTAAGCCAGATTACTAAAAGCTATCAGTCGCACTCGGGCGCGGTGAACACCGGTACGTCGCCGAGCGTTTCGTATAGCTACGATTCGACCACGTCTGGCACTGTGTATACACGCAACCATCGTCTTGAAAGTGTTACTCATCCCAGTGGTCGCGTCACGTATTACGGCTACAACACGGGAACCGCAAATAGCCTCCACAACCGAATGGGACTAATTCGCGAAATTCGGGAAACGAATAGTAGCGGCACGCAGTACGCTCAATATGATTACACGGGAGGCGGGCGATTGGCGATCGTCGATTATCAAGCTCCCGATATAAAGCTGGACTACTATCAGGGATCAGGAACGACTTATGCTGGCTACGATCGGTTTGGGCGCATCAAAGATCAGTTTTGGGATGGGTATGGCTCAACGGCGGATGTCTCACGCATCAAGCACGGATACGACTATGCCGGAAACCGGCTTTGGCGAGAAGATGTGATTGCGGCCAATAATTATCAGCATCACGATGAACTGTACACGTACGATGGTCTTCACAGACTTGTCGATTTTCAGCGTGGCGATTTGAATGCCGGAAAGACTGCCGTTACGTCAAAGGACTTCGCGCAAGACTGGACGCTCGACAACCTTGGTAACTGGGACCGGTTCAAGCAAGACGACAACGGAAACGGCACTTGGGATCTAAACCAGCCAAGAACGCACAACAATGCAAATGAGTTGACGACTATCAGCGCGGATGCTGGTACAAATTGGGCGGACGCTGTTTGCGATGCAAACGGCAACATGACGACGCTACCCAACCCATCGTCACTTACGTCAGGAATGACGCTTACCTACGATGCGTGGAATCGATTAGTTAAGGTTGTCGATGGCACGACGTTAGCAGAATGCGAATACGATGGGCTGAATCGCAGGACCATTAAAACCGCTGGTGGTACACACTACGATTACTACTTTAACAATGATTGGCAGATTCTTGAAGTTCGCAAGAACAACGACGTTGATCCAATTGTGGAATTCGCTTGGCATCCGCACTACCCTGATGCCTTGGCTGTAAGGTTCTACGATGCGGATGTGAATGGGAGCCAAGTAGAGGATTACTACCTTTGGGACACAACTTTCAGTGTCATTGCAATAGCAAGCAGTAGCGGGAGCGTCCAAGAGAGATACTCATATACCTCATATGGCGTCCAAGAGGTTCTAGAACCAACTTTTTCGGATGATGCAGATGGGGAAAGTGATATTTGGAATTTTATTGCGTTCACTGGTGGAGAGCTTGATTCGGAGACGGGATTGCACCACTGTCGAAATCGTTACCACTTGGCTTCAATTGGAAGATTCGTTTCCCGAGATCCTATACTTTACATGTCAGGTGCCAATCTCTATACCTATGTTTCAGGTTCACCTCACAACTCAACAGACCCATTTGGATTAATTCAATGGAGCGAGTTCTCATACAGTAACATCCGCAATGTGTTTGGAGATCAGTTGCCTGACGTACCCGAAAAAGCGCCTTGGTGGCAGCCACGCGTAACGATTGGTGGCGAGACTTATAATTCTTGGCGCGAGGGGATGATTAAATACAAGTATATATATCGGTATTCCTGTGATAATTTTCCGGAGGTCGAGTTCATGCCCGTCGGAGTCGAGTTTGACCACCTGGGAGGCGGACAAGAAATTGGTGTGTCAATTGGGCCACTGTCGGTAACCTACAAACAGGCCTTCGATCATGAGATAATTGACGTCTCGCGAACCTGGGACTACACGGAAGTCATTCAAGAGGCGTTCGACCCTAACCCAGATGATTTGGGTGATGATTTCCCCGAGATCACCAAGGACTACAAATGCAAAACGTGGACGGTTCGCTTGACTTTTGGTACAGCGCTCAGTGCTAAATTTGGGGGTAAGATTAAGCCTCGAATTGGCAAAGGCGATAACTTTGAGGGGCTCTGGAGGGAGACAATCCCAATCACGACTTGTTGTGCTTGCGATGGTTCTGTAATACACATGCGTGACCCTGCTGGAATAAAGGTCGAGTACTCTTCCATGAATTGGTATCAGGAACTCAAGAAGAAGAATAGGCAGCAGCAGAAGTGATTTGGCGTTATCTAACCAGACAGTGCATTGGCCGGCGCCGAAATCGGTTGAATTGGCCAAGAGAAGAGAATTGTACTGTGACAGGTGTCGCGCAAGGGGAACCCTGAATGCAGTTCAGCATGAAGCAGCTTGCTTACGCCATCACGTTTTGCGCGTTTTTTTTATGGACGATATCGACACGTGGTTTTGTACCGCTTGCCGCGTGTATCGCGTGTACTAGCGTCGCTACTACGGTAATCTCGCAGCATCGCTCAACTGCTAGTCGGCTACTACGAGCCGCTTCGGTCTCAACCGTGATTGGCGCTATCACGGCAACGATTCGTTGCATGATACTTAATGGTTATCAGTACTTAGCTTTCCTGCCGTTCTCGCTACCTGGTGACCTAATTGTGTCCTTAGTTGTTGGTGCTCTGGCAAGTGTCATTACCTCGATCGCACTTCGGCGCTAGAGGCAGTTTCAAAACCTCCTCAATAGTATCATGAGGTGAGGCTTGCGATTTTAGCAAAGCTATGGAAGAGAAACGAATAGAATTCGTAGCGTGTAACGAGGCGTCGGAAGTCATGGAGCCAACGGGTGCGATCTCGTCGAAGGATTCGGCAAACTCTTCAAGCGAGCTGCGGGAAGTCGCGACAGCATTACCCAGGAAGCCCACCGGCGAGGGCACAGCTACATGCACTCGCCAGGTTCCGCACTGTTCGCGCGATAAGAATATCGGCCAGCGTGCAATCGAATTGCACAATTCGACTACAATCTAGTTGCGATCAAGCAATGACGTCGAGAACGCCGAGAGTCGGAATGAATTTCATCACGTATCTGTTTGACACAGACTCGTATCCGCCTCGCTGGGAATGCGGGGAAGAGTGGCATCGAACACCGGCCTGGGGTTGGCTGCACATTGGATCTGATGTTTCTATCTTCTTGGCCTATGTCTGCATTCCAATAATGCTGCTCTATTTCGCCAGGAAGCAAGAGTTCAGGTTTCCTAGAATTTCAATCCTCTTTGCAGCCTTTATCTTTTGCTGCGGAACAGTCCATGCAATCGAAGCCGGGATTTTCTGGTATCCCATCTATCGGTTTTCAGGAGCCATGAAGCTCCTCACCGCAGGCGTGTCACTTGCTACTGTTGCTGCACTTGTCCCAACAATTCCGATCGCGCTAACGATGAAGACACATCGACAGCTGGAAGAGGAAGTAGCGCAGCGAACTCGCGACTTGCAACTTGCCAACGATCGTTTGCAACAGCAAGCAGACGATTTGCATGCGACACAGAGGGCTTTAAAAGAAAGCGAGGCTGAGTTCCGTCGGATCTACGAAGAGGCTGCTGTCGGAATTGCTTTGGTGAGCGAAGAAGGACGCTGGCTGCATGTTAATGATTCGCTCTGCCAAATTGTCGGCTATTCACGTGAACAACTCGCGCATATGACATTTCAGCAAATCACTCATCCAGAGGATCTAAACGCAGACCTTGACCTCGTGACTCAAATGCTTGAGGGCAAACTTGCCACGTATTCCATGGACAAACGTTACATCCGCCAAAACGGAACATTTGTGTGGGTCAATCTGTCGGTCTCTCTGATCAGAGCGGACGGCGGCAAGCGGACCTTTATCGCCATCGTTCGAGATATCTCTGACCGCAAGTTCGCAACACTTAAAGCGGAAGAACGTAGCGAGGAACTGGAAGAACGAGTTGCCGAGCGAACTCGAGAGCTGCTGGCAGCGAATGAAGAGCTTGAGTCATTTTCCTATTCAGTCTCCCACGACTTGCGCGCACCAATTCGGCACATCATTGGTTTTAGTCGAATCCTGCAAAAACAACTTGGCACAAATCTTCCCGATACGGCCGCCAACTCGCTGCAAACAATTCAAGATTCAGCAAACCACGCGGGTAATCTCATTGACGCGTTGCTCGCCCTGTCACGAGCCGGAAGAGCTGAGCTGAACTACGAAACGATCGACTTAAATCAAATGCTTGAAACCGTTTGCAAGTCGCTGCAGGCGAATTCCGAAAATGCAAATATTCACTTCGAAATTGCTGATATGCCAGATATTCGGGGCGATAGTACGCTGCTGGATGCTGCATTTGTGAACTTACTGGAAAATGCTGTAAAATTCTCTTCTAAGGTAGAGACCCCAAAGATTCAAATCTCGGCAGAAGGACAAGAAGGCAACACGATCATCGCTATTAAGGACAACGGCGTTGGCTTTGACATGAAGTACAGCGATCAGCTGTTTGGAGCGTTTCAGCGGCTGCATGACCAGCGAGAGTTTCCGGGAACTGGAATTGGGCTTGCTCTGGTAAAGCGCATCGTCAAGCGACATGCAGGTAGCATCTGGGCTGGAAGCAAGCCGGGCGAGGGAGCAACGTTTTTTGTCAGCCTGCCAAATCGAATTTAGAGATCAAGAGCGTGCCTGAAATCCGACAAATCTTGCTAGTTGAAGACGACCCGAATGATGTGACGTTAACACTGGCTGCGTTTGAAGAATCGCAGATGGCGAATCATGTCGATGTTTGTGTCGATGGCGAAGATGCGCTCGACTATTTACACTGTCGAGGCAAGTATACAGAGCGCAAACCGGCCAATCCGGTCGTAATCCTGCTGGACTGCAAACTGCCCAAGGTTAGCGGCATCGGAGTTCTAAAAGTGATCCGGTCATCAGAAAAGCTTCGCACGATTCCGGTTGTGATGGTCACTTCGTCTCGTGAAAACCGCGACCTAGCAACAGCCTACGAGCTGGGCGTGAATGCGTATGTCGTAAAGCCGGTTGAGTTCAACGAATTTACCGAAGCATTGAGACAAGTTGAGTTGTTTTGGGCGGTACTCAACGAACCACCTCCAAAGTAACGAAACGCGGATTATTTCGAGTAGTGATTGACGTTTTACTAATAGAAGACAACGACAATGATGCCGCATTGGCAGTTGATGCGCTAGGTTCTCAGCTTAATGCGTCAATTCGGCGCGCACGGACTGTTGCTGAAGCAACGGAGCAGCTGGCAAGCAGGCTGCCTACACTGATTATTCTGGATCTCGGTCTTCCAGGTGGAAGCGGCATCAACAACGTTGTTACATTGCGTGGATTGGCAGCTGAAACTCCAATCATCGTCCTAACGGGATGGGATGAAGCGTTTGAAGTAAAGATCCTTCAGGCTGGGGCCAGTGCGTTTCTTACCAAGCAGGCATTACTTAACAACGAATTTGTGGAAACAGTAGAGCAATTGATCTAACGCGATAGCAGCTCGATCCCAAAACTTCGCCTGCGCCATGCTATCGCGGCAACGCTGGCATTCTCGCTCTTGACCTGCACTTCCAAGTTGCAGACGATTCCGTGCCCCAAATGGTTTGCACGGAGTTCCAATGTCTACGGCCAAACGCACTTTGATTTCGCTACTAGTTTGCACATGCGCGAACCAGATTCTTGCCCAGCCGCCTCAACCCGCTGAAGAGATGGTGCAGCTTAACTTCCCGGCGGAAGTAGAGATCAAAGTGCTAATTGATTACGTCAGCACAGCGCTCGATGTCAGGATCATCTACGACGAGCAGACCGTTTCAAAACGAATCAGCGTGAAATCATCCACACCGATTCCTAAATCGTCTCTCCTCTCCGTTTTAAATAGTGCGCTGAAGATGAAGGGCCTCGTACTCGCCGATGCGGAGGCTCCTGGCTGGAAGCGAATCATTCAGGCAGACCGCATGCCGCAAGTGGCACCCAGCATCATTCCTCCAAGCACCGCTCGCGACAGAGACCAAGCAGAAGCGGTCACCGAGTCGTTTCAACTCAACTACGTTGATCCGCAAAAAGTGGAACCGGCTCTAGCTCCGTTGCTGACACAACCGGGAGCGAACAGCATTGTTTTGCCCGAGTCGCGGACAATTATCGTCACCGATTACGCTGCAAATCTTGTGCGGATTCGTGAGCTAATCGAAATGCTCGACCGTCCCAAGCCGACAGCGGCGATGGAAATCGTTTCGCTGCGATTTGTCGATGCCAAGTCCATCGGCGAACAAGTGACTCAGATTCTTCAGTCGAGACTCAAAGCCGAAGGGAGGCTAACGCCTTCGGTGGATCTCATTCCAGATACACGCAGTAACAAGCTGCTCCTTATTGGAAACAAAGTCCAGATCGAAGCAGCCAAGCAGATCATCAAAACGCTCGACGTTCCGCTTGGACTTAGCACTAAGACGTATTCGTTTGAGCACGTCTCGGCTTCCAGAATCGATAGCCTGGTCAAGGATTTGCTTGACCCGGAGTCGGGGAAGCGAATGTATCGCTCGTCAATTGATGAAGAAGAAAACTTACTTGTTGCAACAACGACCGAAGACATCCATAAACAAATCGTTCAGCTAAAGGAGACGCGCGACAAGACACCGCGACGCGGAAGAAGCCCGATGCGGTTTTATAAGGTCAAAAACTTACCTGTGCGCGATCTCTTGCAGACGATTCGCTCCATTGAGCAGCAGGCAGTAAGTCCAACTGAGCAGCAAACACCAACGCTTGCCAATCCGCAAACTGGGCGATTCGACGTTGTGCAGCAGCCTGGCGTACTAGCAGCGAACGGCCCAGCTACACCAAGCGGGCCAAATGCTGCACCGGCCGACCCAGGATTTGAGATACCGCCGCCTCCGTCCTACCGGGGCCCGGAATCACAAGGGCCTCTTCTAAATGCTGACACGGCTGGCTCCGAATCAACTGCTGGTAGCCTGCTTGGGAAAGCACGAGTCACCGCTGATGTTCACACGAACAATTTGATTGTCATCGCAGAACCTGCCGTTCAGCGACTATACGCAGAGCTCATTGAGAAGCTTGACCAACCTTTACCGCAAGTCTTAATCGAGTCGCGAGTTGTAATCATCGACACTAGCGATAACTTTTCGCTTGGAGTTGAATTCTCTTCAGGAGACCGCGACGGGGGAAAGAGGCTGCTAACGTTTTCATCTTTCGGTTTAAGCGAAGTAGATCCCGTAAGTGGAGCACTGTCGCTCGTTCCCGGACTAGGATTTAACGGCACACTCGTTGATCCGGACGTTGCCGATGTTGTCGTTCGAGCTCTAACCACGCACAACAGATCGCGTGTTACCTCAGCTCCAAGAGTATTGGTAAACGACAACGCGGAGGGGCAACTAACGAGCGTTGCAGAGGTACCATTTAACAGCATCAACGCATCAGACACCGTTGCCACGACAAGTTTTGCAGGATTCGCCCAGGCCGGAACTACAATTACCGTAACACCTAGAATCAGTGACGCTGACAAGATCCAACTCGACTTTGGGATTACGCTCAACACATTCACCAGCACTGGCGGCGATGGCGTGCCACCTCGGCAAACGGACGAGATTCGAAGCCAAGTCACAATCCCTGACGGCTATACAGTAATCGTTGGGGGACTCAACCGGACAGCGAATTCATGGACGTTTACGTCGATGCCTGGAATCGACAAAGTGCCGCTACTTCGCTACCTAGGCGGCAACGAGTCCCGAGACCGAAGCTCGTCTTCGATGTTTATCTTTCTCAAACCAATTATCCTTCGAGACGACAAGCACAAAGATCTTCGTTTCCTCTCCGAACGCGACATCAACTGCGCCGGTGTTTGTCCCGACTTTCCCAAGAGCGAACCTATCTGGATCAAAGCCCCTCGCCTAGGCAAACGCCAGCCAATGGGAACTGCGGCACGCGGCTACAAGCGGCGGTGATCAACCGCGAGACAGTGTTCACGATAGGGGAGGGAAGGAGTCGAATCATGTCGGACGGGCGCATGCAAAGTGGTCGCTGCTGACATTTGATAGATGGTGTGCGAATCGATCAGGCCGAACGCGAAATTTACGCTCGGATGCTTGAGGTGTCGCATGCAGTCTTGTCGGGATTCGTGGCGGGTGCCGGAGATGGCGACGACGGACCAAGCGTCGAAGTCGATGGCGAAACGGTGCATCCGAGCGAAGAACCTCACCGCCGAATTTATCGCTCGATCTTTGGCGAGGTGGAAGTTGATCGTTATGTTTGCGCGGCCGGCCCGAAGAAAAAGATCCCGTATTCGCCGGTGGATGCTCGGTTGGGGATGCATCGTGGCGAGTACTCTTACGTGCTGGAAGATTGGCTGGAGCGGTTATACGCCGCCACGCGTGTATCGGAACTGTTGCTGAACGATCGCGCAGCTAACTGTCCGCCGCGATATTGTGAGCATCTGTCATTGTGCTCACGTTAATCCCAGGTTCGGTCATGCTTTGTTTGTCGAAAAAAGCGAGTTCGACACATTTGCAGCAGCGAACAGCGTCAAGTTCCTTGAAGACAAGATCAATCAAGTAAATAGACGCCGTGATTCGTTTCCGTGCCTGATGGCACGGTAGCTGCCTCCGGCTTCAATTGCGTCAGTTCTGTTGAATTGACGCATTTTTTGTTTCGCGAACATTGCCAACTCGCATTTTCAGCCGGACGCAAACAATAGAAGAGATCATTCCCATGCGCAGAGAGCAACGAAGAAGAAGAAGAAGATTACGAAAGGGGGCGGGCATACCGCCGATTTGCGAGATGATACAAAGTCGACGATTAGCGGTTGAGCCAGCTTTTCAGACGGAGAATTCTGCTATTGAATTGTCGTTGATTCTGCTCCTAGCTTGCAAAACCACATTGCAAAATAGAATTGTCGCGTCCGAGTCTCTGGCTCGGGCGGTGGTAATCGTTCTGGCTCTCCGGGACAACGACCTGCTACGAGCACAAAAGTTGTTGGAGCAAGCCGACGAATGGATCGAACAAGATAAGGGCCGACTGCGGGGGCAGGTAAGCGCGCCGTCGAGGTAGACTGGCTCATGAAAGCGTCGTAGACATTTGGTGCCGGGGTCGCCTGTTTGGTAGAAATCTCACGAAGTGCACGCGGTGCCATTTAAGTATGTAGGCCGACGAGGAGCAGAAAAGCTCCAAACTTCGATGGCCGCTGAAGTGCGCAAGTTGTTTTGATGCCGCGCACAGGTCCTAGCGGATCGGAGCTCGACTGCCTCTGTTAACGACCATGTCGCCCTAAGTTGCTATCGCATAAGGGTTTTGCTTACCGAAAACTTGAAGTCCGGTCGAGCGGTAGCTACAATTGCAAACCAGATGATTTCCTTTCCTGGCGGTCCACTATGCCAATTGATGAGCAGCATCGCGATCTAATTGCGCCGGATGCCATCGTATCCAACGAAACCGATGCGCCACACGCCGAACTTATCTCCAAGGCCGCTACGGAATTGGCTCAGCATCTTCTCAGGCCAGGTGGTCTAGCGTTCTCAGCAGTCGCAACGCAGCTAGCTGACCTCGCTCGCCAAATGACCGACGCTGAGGTCGCGTGCTGTAGAGTATTTGATCATGCGGAGGTCCTGGACCTATGCTCTTCCGTATCTGTTTCGCTGGATGGCGGAGTAAGGGGTACAGTACCGAGGCTGAAACACAGAAGTGACTATCGGATTCCGCTGGATGTCGTGGGCGGAGGCAGGCGAGACCAAACGCTGGATGTGCGGGAGCCAAACTTCTACTCGATAGACAACCTCGAATACTTTGATTGGATTGGCAGTGAGGCTTTTATACCCCTCTGTGTTTCAGACGGGGTCCCGAAGGCGGTTTTAGAGCTAGCGCACCACGATCCGGATCATTTTGGATCTCGGCGAATCTCAGCGATTTTGAAAGGCGTCGGATTTTTTGATGCCTTTTATCGGTTGGCCGAACTCACCGAAGACCGACTTGAAAAAGGAGTAATCCTCGAAAAGGTAGCGCGCGTCCTTCCTATGATTGCTTCCGCTCCGTCTCGCAAAGCGTTTCAGCACGCTATATGTGCGTTACTGACCTGCCACGAAGGTTTGGGATTCGACAGGGCTCTTCTATTTTGGATGGACAACCGAGCGTTCCCAGCTGAGTGCCAAATGGCTATCGGGGGGACCGGTGATAAGTGGATAACGAAAGATGATCGGCTCACCTGTGAGGTCCGTGGTTTTCGACTGCGTGATTATGTTGCTAACGCCCTCGCGCATCCAATTCCTGAAGCGGTTGATGACCCGCTGTACGACGCTGCGTGCAAGGAGCCGCTTTTTGTCAGAGAAGACGATTTTGCCGAATTAGGGGCGATTGTTGCAGATCCCAGTCGTAGTGACGCCGTTACGCGTCTCAATTCATCTCATCCCTGGGTCGCTCAGATAAAACGTGAACGCCCCGACATTTTCTGTGCACAAACCGACGAGTATTTTGTCTTTCCTCTCAAGCCTTTCGGTGGCCAAAGTGATGACCTTCCGATTGGTTTTGTTTTAGCTGATCTGGCGTACCGCCCGCAAACGCACATACCGGGTCGTGGTTTCCCAGACTTGCAAATGACAGCGTTTATCCTAAACCTCATCGCAGGAATGTGGCGTTTTCGCGAAGAAACTGACTCGTTGTTTTACATGCTCGCTGCAATTCCCGTGTTGCGGCACTCCGCTCCAGATCTGTCGTTGGCATTAGAACGACTTGAACTCGCTCAAAAATCATCGACGTCCAGTGAAAATATCCAAGCGAGCCTTGATAGTCTTTGGCGGATATCAGAGGAGTTTGGGAAAGCCAAAGACATTGTCGAAGGTATGACTACTTCGCGAATGTCCCGAATAGTCTCGAATTTGGATTCATTCTTGAGACGATCGTGCGAATCCGCGACGGCCCGACATCCAATTCTAAAGTGTAGTGTTGACCACTCACCTTCAGATACGTCAGTGAGAATCCAGCCAGATACACTTGAGTCAATCCTACAATGTCTCTTGGACAACGCCGCTGCGCATGCACGCACATCTGATAGCTCGCAAGTCACAGTACGAATTCGCGTTGATACGGTACGTGTGCCAGAACCTGCCGGGAGCAAGTCGCATCGCGTGTTGATCGTACTGGAGAATGATGGCGCAGCAATTCCCAGAGAAATCGCTCCTTTCCTTTTTGTTGATCGAGTGTCGACGAGCACGCGCCATGGCCAAGGATCAGGCCTTTCTACAGCGCGCCTGCAAGCAAAAGCTTTTGGTGGAGATGTCATTTTGCTATCGCTGGATCCTGTCCAATTCGGCATAGTCTTGGACATACCTTTGGATGGGAAGCTCACACATGACGCCGAGTAGAATCCTAGTGGCGGACGACTCTCCATCGCAACTGGAGTATCTGTGCGATGTGGTGCGAAACTATCTCCCACATTGGGAGATAGTCCCAGCGCACAATTATGACAGTGCTGTGAAGTGTGTACAGACCGTGCGACTCCGCGCGGCAGTTGTCGACCTGTTTCTATCAGAACCTCCCGTCAATCACGAGGGTGTCGACATTTTAAGAAGACTCCTCAAGAAGGACTCGGCATGCTACCGAATCCTAGTCACTGGAAAACTGATGGAGTGGGATGTCACGGACGACGGCATTGTCGACGCGTTTGTTTCATTTCACCGTTGTAACCGAGATCGTCGTTCACTTCTCGAGACGGCGCTCGACGATTGTCTAGAGCACTGCAGACGGGGCGCGGCGCGCTCGTAGTTAACTGCAGACGCAAAGGGATGAGCTGTTAGATGACGCACCGGGTGACTTCCTTAACGATCGACGAAGTTATACAGCACGCGGCGGCCGGAACGACACTGGACGGCGGTCTGATTGATGGCCAACAACTATTCGAGAAGCTTGCTGACTTTAAAAAAACGCAACCTACGGCTTTTACTTTTAAGAATGCTGCGTTCACTGGGATCATCCTCGATGAGCAAGAGATTAGCTGGTCAATGCGGTTTGAAGATTGCGATTTTGTCGGGCCAATCGCTATCAGGAACAAATGTCAGCTTCGCCGCGCCTGTGTGTTTCGACAATGTCATTTCTTTGCCAAGGTCGACTTCGCCAATTCCTCCTTCGCCGATGAGCTTGTATTTGAGTCAGTGACGTGTCATGCCAATGTCTCAGTCGACCGGTGTCAGTTTCGATACACTCCATCAATCCGACGAGCTGCGTTCCTCCGGCACTTCGCCTGGTTTCTGTCTGAGGACGCGGAGGCTTCCCCAATAGGCCGCATACAATTCAACGAATGTGCGGTTCACGGTCATTTTGACGTGAACCTGCCGGCTTCAATATCGTCGCTAGTGTTCGATAATTGCGCATTCGAGCCGAGTTCACTAACGCATGTTTGGAGTTTATCGCTCAGTCCATCTCTACGATTCATCGGGTCGTCAGTTGGAGGTCGCGTCTTGTGTCGATTGCCGCAAAGAGCGCCAGATCGCTGCCCAACCCGCGGCGCAAGAGTTGAACTAAGAGGCTCAAATCTGCTTGGATTTCTCGATCTCTCGGGAATACCAATCGACTGGGTCGACTTAGAAGACGCGGAGCTGCAAGGCGGCTCGCTCGTCTTACCTGGCATCGATCTGTGGCGAGAACGCGAAAAAAAGTCAGGCTTTTATCGTCTGTGTGTCCCTGCTGTGGATCGGTGTGGATGCCTGTTGCGTGAGCAAGTACTCCGTAAAGCAGTGGAGTCGCCAATTGATTGGCACGACCACACATTTCTCGAGCACTTAAGGGCTGTGACTCGGGAATACGAGGAGTTAAGAAATTCGTACACGCGCATTCCAATTACAGATCGCGAAGAAGACTACTGCCACTACAAATATCTGGAGTTCAAACGGCTCACTGAAGTCGAAGAATCCGGTAAGAAATGGCACTACTTTACACTAGCAATGTTTTCTTTATCGGCGAGCGCTGGTTTCGTTGGGATTTTGTTTGGAACGCAGTGGGGCCACTTCGTTCTTGTGTTCGCGCCGCTCTTGATGTGGGCAATTATTGCCGGGAGCCGCAGTCTGCGTTTGCTTGCCGGCTTGTGGGAACTTGCGATTCTAAAGGTCATGCTCGGTTATGGCGTGCTGATCAGGAGAGTGGTTTCGAGTGCGATAGCGGTCATGGTCATTTACGCTGCAGTTTACGCAATCATGAGCAGTGTTAGGCCAGATATTGGCTACATCGCTCACTCAATAGATGGTAAGGACGCTGTGTTTCTTCAAGACAGCCATGATTCACAGGTAGCGCAGGTCCGCGGTGCCTTGCCAGCAGCGATTCAGCGGCCTCTGTACTTTAGCATTGTTACGTTCACCACTTTAGGATATGGCGACTATAAACCGGTTGGCCGTCTGCAAATCGTTGCCGCTTCAGAAGCTGCAGTCGGGGCTATCATGATCGCAATCGTCACCGTCATATTCGCCCGTCGATTTCTGCGGTTGTGACTATCGTTGACGCGACGCAAGATTGGCGTCGTTCGTGGCTCGCTGTTGCTCTTCGTAGTAGCTCCCGCCCAAACGAGTAAGCGCATTCATAGTGGCCTGCGTCCCTTGGTGGTCTGGAGCGGCTACACACCACCATGTGTATATCGTTACACCTTAGAGTTACTGCGAGAGGATCGCGCTGGCGCTATTCCCTTTGGTGAGTCAGTGTGGAATAGCAGCAAGCACGGTCGCTTGACGTCAGTACAGATTGAAGGCTTAGTAGTCAAGCTTGGTTTGAATCCAGAATGGATTTCACCAAAACAGAAACAAAAGTCTGGTCGTCAACCCGCGACACTTCAACACTACGCGAGCAAATCTGCAATTGAGAAGTTCAGCGCGGCCAAGTAGGAAAGTAAACTAACGGTTTACAAAGTATGGAACATAAACATCACTTGGTTACCTGGGTCCGGGGCAGGGAACTACGCTGTGAGCCGTTTGGTTGGCTGACATCGGTTTGTTCAAGAGCTTCTCGGCCACAAACACGTAACCAGATTACGACAAACGTCGCATCGGAACCGAGAACAGTGCTTCGCACAGCGTGCCGATTTAGCGTTACACCAAAGAATCGGCAACCAGGTCTAGGGCAGCACGATGACTGAACCAAAGCAAGATACCATCTTCTACGCCTGGCAATCCGACCTACCCAACAGCACGAATCGAGGATTCATCGAAGACTGCTTGGCCCGGACCATAAAAGAGATGGAACGCGAGGGCGACTTGGAGGTTCTTCCTTCCGTCGACCGAGACACACAGAACGTTGCCGGTGCAGTAAACATTTCCGACACAATCTTCGAGAAGATTGACAAATGTCGAATTTTTGTTTGTGACGTGTCACTCATCAATCGACCACAGAAGAAGGTCGCTGCCGACGCACATCAACAGCGACCGACACCAAACCCCAACGTGCTGATTGAGGCGGGGTATGCGGCGAAGGCATGCACATGGGAACGAGTCATCTTTGTATTCAATAAGGACACGGGGCCTATTGAGGCACTTCCATTTGACATCCGAGGACGGAAGGTACTGACGTATGAACTCGCACCGAACCAGGATAAATCGTCCCAAAGGGCACTTCTCGTGAGGCTGCTCAAAAACGCTATAGGCGACATTCTTTCAGTTCCGGAAATGAGTCGACACCCAATCCGACTTGAGTTCTATGACCCCGTCGAAAAACAGTTGCTAGGCACGAGGTTCGAAATCAACGGGGCCCTTTATAGCTCCAACCTTGAACGGCTACCGGACTATCGCGACCTACCCGATGCGATTGATTCTATCGGTCTACAACAGATGTTGGACCCTTCTCGCGAAAGGACAAATAAGGATTATTTTCGCGATAAGGCATCGTACATCCTGACGACAGAACTCACTAAATGCGTCAGTCTGTCCGCTTATAATTCCGGCGACGTTACCCTCACTGATGTGTGGCTCGAAGTCTCACTTGACCGGCCAAAACATGTGGTAATCGAAGACATCGACATGCCGTTCCCACCATTGCGGACAAGTAGCTTCATGAGCAAATCAATACTATCTCCCAGAGTTCAAATGCGGCGTAACCTTCGGTCTCCCGGCGTTGTGATTGTTGAAGAGTTTGACGACAAATATGACTTGACTGTGCATTTCGGCAAGATCCAGCCCAAGACCTCAGCGTACTCCGACCCATTTTTTATCGGGTGCCTTGAGTCTTGCGAATGTACTCTCCAGACTCAGCTGCATGCCGATGAGTTGCCTCACCCGCAGATAGCAATCCTACAACTTGATTTTCAAACGGACGTCAGAGGGGAGTTGAGTCTGGAGATGTTGCAGCGACCTCTTCCCGAAGAGGAAGGTTAGACGGACCAGTACTGGTAAGCTAACACACGATTGATTGCGTACAACTGGGATGACATACTTCGTGTTGGCAAAATGTCACCGTCAGTCTTCTGAGCTAATTCGTTCGCTGCTTCGCAGCTAACGACCGACCCCGCTTACACGGCCCTGAATGGGAATGCGGTTCGTTCGATTTCATCCACGGCAATCGCACGTTGGCGATGGATAAATAATCGCGGGCTAGCTTGCCGGAGGGAAAGCGTGCGGGATCTGCGGCGGGTAAGCGCAAGATAAAACCCCGTAGAGAAAATCCCGACGGGGCAAAACTCGGTTGCAACCGTTGCCAATGTTGGTCACACGAGCAGACTTTGCGGAACCGAGAATTTTGTTAGCGTTGTTGTCCATTTCTTCGGAACGAGCGACCATTCGAATTTGTGTAATCTTCTATTGGATGCGCTAGTGGGGGGGTGGATGGTTTGCTGCCATTGGAGTTTGAGATAATGTCGTCCGAGAGAGGAACGAAGCGCTGTATTGAATCGATCAGTAGCTTGCTGGTGTTCTTTCTCCATGCGCGAATCTCAACAGAAACTCCGGTCGCTTCCAGAAGGGGGATGAAAGGTAAAACGCAAATATCACCGGTGAGGAATATGACTGAGTCAACCCGATGCGCCAATCGAATGGAATCTGCTAGAAACCAAGCATCAGAATTTCCGGTCGTAGGGTAAAGCTCCAACCCCGATCGAAGGTAAAACGACTTCATCCTTTCTGATAGAAATCGTTCTGGCTTATAGGCAATTGCTCGATGGATTCGGTAGTTGTCCAATTCTTTGAAGAAACGGTGCCAATTGATCCGGACGCGCTTGCCCTCGCGTAATTCGATGTTGTCCAAATCGATCAGGACGGCAACGCATGGGTTGGGTCGTGGAATTCTAATCATCGTAAAGCACCTCCGTCGTGGGATTGTTAGAAATGAGTGACTATTCAGATCAGGCGTTCCAAGAGTGGCGATAAATCGCTGCCACTCTTGATCGTATTAATTGGTGGTTTGCTGCTTCCGTCTCAGATTCGAGTCGGCTTCATGCTTGGAGGATTATTTGTCGAGATAAGTGATCAGTCGCTCGATTCGCTGCTCAAGCGCACAGACAAGACGCTTTTTGATATTGTCATTTGCTAGACGATCAAGCGTCGATGTTAACTCATCGAATTCCTTGGCGGCTTCGACGAGCAATTCTGCTGCGTGACGTGCCAGTTTAACTTCTGATTCGCTCTTCGATCGTTCTACATTTTCGCGGAAGAGAATACGAATCTGCTCAAAATTCGCCCGACAGACTTCACGATTTGTGGCGATCTCTGTCTTGATGGAATCCTTCAAGCAAGATAGTTGCCCCTGCAACAACGCACGGCGCGTACTTTTCTCAGACGCTTTGTCAATTCGACGTTGATGAAAGCGATCAAGGATGCTGCTTCCTGTTGCAAGATCCAATTGCGGCACGGCTGGATCAATTAATTCGCCGTGTACGGTACGTGATGTTTGAAGTGTCATGATTTGTTCTCCATTGGTTTTCAAGAATTGACATCAAGCTTTACGAAGGACGGAATGAGGTCTCTGGATAAGATTGCGCCTTGGAATTCTTCGACGATATTACGCAGCTAATGACGATCAGCGAGTTCGTCGTATGACTTGCCGCAACGCTGCCACTTATGACGAAGGTGCACACTTGGCGAGCAGTTTTCCTCATTGCTTTCGACAAGAAATAATGCCGTCTTCCTGGCGGATACGAGTTCGCTTCGCGCCGCTGTTTCATATTTCTGCGTCTTCGCCATCAATCGCAGCCAGCGTTGCGACATTAATCGAGCCCGTTTTTGTGCATTTAGTGCGTCGTGAAAGGCTTGATCGAGTTCCCGATGATGTCGATCTAGGGCATTGGCGTCAGATTGGCGAATCCTGAAATCGAGAAGCACCCAAGCAAGTATTCCGATGACGGAAATGCTTATCGATATTCCAAAAAATAGCCGAATTAGCCGCATAGAATTCTCCTCGTATAATGACGTAGCCCGCGTTTTGTGGATTGTCTGTTTGTTGCCTCGACGTACTAGTCGCAATCCAGGACGGCCGTTGGGGTAGAAATCTCGATTTTTTATGCACTACAAGAATTGGGCTTCGAAGAATTCGGCACTCATGTTTGCAGAGGACTCAAAATGAATGCTCAACCAGAACTCAATTGGGAAGAAATTGAAGAGCGAACACGTGGCCCCTTGCGTCGCGTCATTGAGAAACAAGTAAATTCAATTCAAAAGAGAATTGGCGCTTCCGATATTATCCAAAGCGCTTACCTGAGTCTGTATAGGAGGCGTGGCCAACTCCGCGGAGAAGAAAGTAACGTGATTTGGAAGATGCTCGTCACAATCGCGAATCGAAAAGCGACTAGTAAAAGGAGGCATCACACCGCAGCAAAGCGATCAATAAAACAGGAATCGCCGCTAGATGAACGTGCAAACATTCCGGATCCCGCGCGACCACATGATATCGAGCTAGAAGAGGAAAGTTCAAAATTACTGAATTTGTTACCGGAGGAGTTGCGAACTGTTGCGCTAATGCGGCTCGATGAACAGCCATATGACGTAGTCGCCGAGGCGCTGGGAATAGCGGGCACACTTGAACAGAAACGAAACGCTATTGCATGGCGTCTCCAACGGATTCAGGGAATTTGGAAAGAGTATCGCGACAACCCGGAATAGGGCCCCCCTGGGAGTTTTAGAATGGCGAATCGTAACGATTGTAAACCCGGTTCTGAGCTTTGGATTTA
>JAGQPC010000049.1 GCA_020426925.1 Planctomycetales bacterium
CGTCCAGGTCCTACTCGCACAGTTTTCTGTGCTTCACGATTTCGAGTTTCTGGTTGCATCGAGTCGATTTGCACCGCGCCACTGTTTCTATTCGGCGCTGCAAGCCTACCGAATTCAGTGACTTTCAGACGCGAAGTTTGAAGGAGCAGAGCCCTCGTGTTCACCGGCTCAACTTCCGCGCCGATCCTGCAACCTAAGCTTGAAAATAACAGCTGCACCGCTCGACGATATCTTCGGCCGGGACCCGCCACGCCGCCCGAGGTAATGTCATGACGGACAATCACGGCTGTGTTTCCCGATAACAACCGCCGAAGGCACGATGATGAATTTCGACCTCTACCCTCATTCCTGTGATTCCATTGTGCAACCGAATGGCGATGTTGTGATCGCGTATAATCGGTTAATTCCGGCAGCTATCGGCGGCATGGTTTGCATTATGTCGATATTTGGGACGATTGAAGGAGTCGTCGCGTGGGGAACACTTGTCGGCCCATTGCTGGTGGGCGGAGCCTGTTTTGTGCTTGGTATCATCGGCGTGTTCGTCCGCGCAGACACTTGCGTCACTCGCGAAGGAAACTCGGTCTCCCGCCGCTGGGGAATTGGAAGGCCCGAGTTTACATTGCCGGGAGCTCGCCGTCTGGACGAGTTCGATGCGGTCATCTACGGTGATTACGAAGTCAGTACCGATAGTGGTTCATGCACTGTCAATTTCGTCGGGCTGCACGATCCGTCGAACGGAAGATGGTATGAATTGACTCGTGTTCGCGACATGACTGACAGCCGACAATACGGAGAAGCGATTGCGAAGGCGCTCAATCTGCCGCTTCAGCGGGAAGGTTCTTCAGCGCATGCCCGCGGCCCTGACCAATTGGATCAAAAGCTTGTCGCGCAGCTTGATCCTAGTAGCCTCCCGCCAACTCCGCCGCACATGCTAACCACGATTGAGGGACACGCTGGTAAACTGGTGATCTCCATTCCGGGGCCCGGTACCGGGCACGCCGCACAGGCAACGCGAAAAAGCATTGCCGTGGCGATGCTGACCTTGTGTACTTTCTTCATGATTGGCGGAATGGTCATGGTGCCGGGAATCGAATGGTGGATGGCCGGTGTTGCGGTCTTGATCGCGCTACCCATGAATTACCTCGTCTACCGACTGGTTGTTTTCCCCGTCATCCGCGGCCAGGCCCGACAGTCGGCAAAGCTCATTCTCGACTCGCACCGACTTACTATTTGGGAACGGGACCGCAACGGTACAGAATCGGAGATGGAATATCCATTCGACGAACTCGAAGAGTTCTACCACGACACCAAAGATCATCCATCGGATACCGCAACCTGGAAAAAGGGATCGCCGACCGAACAGACTGAGCTCGTCGTCAGCTCTGACCATGCGACGCGTTCAATTGCTGGGTGGCTGCCACACGAAGAGAAGGAATACTTGGCAGCTCTGGTCCCGCAATTGATCTTGCAGCTAAACGAAAGGAATTCTGGTGGGAATGCGTCGTGTGAAGACCAGCTCGTCGCCGCCACGTCATTTGATTGATCCAGCACACACAGTTTGGGATTAGGCCGCAATCAACCTCGGAAAAACAAGCGACGTTCGATTCCCGATCGTTTGACTCCGATTCTCGATCGCCTTAGCGTCAGCTGTGTTAGCGGGTGTGATCTAGCGAAGGAGTTTGGCGAGCATTGCAAGCAAGCTGACCGCTTTTCTTGGTTCTGGGCTTTGCGATGTTTTCCCTCGCCACTGGCAAAGCCAGTGGCACACATTTGTTGTTGTGGCCAATTCACGCCAAGCCTTTACGGCGGGACAACGCACACGTGAAGACAAGCAACATAACTAGTCCGCACGTTGGTTCCGGGACAGCCCGAGTTGCTACGCGCGGTCCCTTTTCGTAGCCACCGTCCTGAAAGGCCATGACAAAGTCACTCGAGGTGAAATAGCCGTCGCCGTTCCAGTCCCCTTCCTCCCACCCAGCATTTGCACCATTTTCAAACTTGCCGGCGTCAAACACGGCAACCAGATCGTCACTGTTGAATTGGCCGTCTAAGTTGGAGTCGCCAAAAAACGTCTCTGTCACTTGGTCCACCCACGTCGTTCGGTCACTTGCGTCGACAATGCCATCATAGTTAAGGTCATACCTGGGGTCCTGCGACCCTCGTAGGATAGCTTTTGTCAACAAATCGATGTCACGCACGGAGACGGTTCCGTTCTTATCGAAATCGCCGCGCAGAGGATAAGAAATATAGAACAAGAATTGCATTTCATCAGAACTCAACGGTCCGTAGCTAATCGTCTTGTCGGTTTGGTTATCGTACGTGGTTACGAGCCGAATTTTATCGCCGCGATCGAAAACCAAAGGACTGTCGAAACTGAGAATCGGAGGATGCTCCCAATCGTTCGCCCAATAAATCAATTCGCCATCACGTTCACCCCCCACGTATTCGACTCGAAACTCCGTCATGTGCTCGTGAGCATGCGACCATAAAGAGATCACGTTCCGGGTTTCAGAAAACGTGAACTCTTTGGTCAATGTGGTCACTGCGTGAGGAGGCAGATTGATGTCGTAATTTGCGAAGTTGTCTTGCTCGGCGACATGCTTAATCTCATCCGAAGTGGCCGTAAACAGGTTGACATAAATTTCACCCGGACGGCTCTCTCCCGTGCGATTTACCGAATGGACATTCAAATCAAAACCACTTCCGGCCGGCAATCTCAATGCCACGCCATCCGGCAACGATTCATGCGTGTATGGCGTTTGAGTCCCTACAACCCAAGCGGAATGTTTCGATGCGTCGCTGGGGTCAAGCGCTGCGATCCCGTTTTCGTTGCGCAAGTCGCGGTATTCCCCTTCCGGCGGCGCGGACTCGTCGTCGGGATAATGGTACAAAATGAAATGATGGCTACCTTCGCGATATGCAATCTCGTAACCAGTAATGAAGGTATCCTGTCCCGTTTTGTAGGGCTGATAATAGTAAAATTCACGGTCATAGCGTTCGGCTGGCCAGACATCAAACGGCCCCAAGTGTAATTGAATTCCCTGTTCCGGGGGCGTCAAAGGTTCAAAGTGATTCTCGCTGAACCGCGAAGTATCGTCCAGCAATCCAAGATCCGCCACGCTTCCGATTTCCGGGGCCCCGTTCTGAATCCAGCTCTGGATGAAGGCGAGTTCACCATTGGTAAGCGGTTCGGCGCCCAGCGGCATCAGCGCACCATAGTCCGGATGATCAGCATAAAAATGCTCCTGATTCGGCGCATTAATTTTTTCCCATAAGAAGCTTTGAAGCACACCAATGTCACCACCTTCCTGACTGACGCGAAGCAGACCATCTTGCCGGGCGGCAAGGTTCGTGGGCGCGGTGCCTACCAATTGCTGATAGGCAACGTCCGGAGTCAATTCCAAACCGGATTGCCCAGCGAAGCCGGTTCCCGATTGATGGCAACCACTACAATTCGTCGAAAGAATGTGATTTTGAATTGTTTGCCAGGTCGACACTTCCTGAGCCTGGCTGGCAATGATTGGAAGACAAATGGCACATCCGACTGATAACAGAAAACGGAAAATAGTTTGCTGAGACACGGACTTTCGTGTAAGGCACAATTGTCTACCTAACATTTGATACTCCTTCGAAGTTTGGTTTAAGATCTGAACCAAGTTGTTTTGTCCGAATCGCCATCGGAAACGTCACCATCGCGCAAGTCATCGTAGGACCATGTTTCGCCATGGTCGAGATCTAAAGACTAGCCAAGAAAGAAACAGTGCTTTTGTCAGTAGCTGCATTTCCAAAGGTCCTTGTTTGAACTGTTTGGCAACGATCACTTCTAGTCGTATTCACTCAGTCGCGGCGATGCGGCTATCCGATCGCGAATCCCAAATCGCGGTTTCAACAAGTCGTCATTTGCGAGCAACTGGTCGATCGCCCCTGCCACGTCAGACGTTGATATTGCGGCTGCGTCATAAGTTCCAGCCTGAAACACGCGGACTAAGTCGGCTGAATCGAACTCGCCGTCCCCATTCCAATCACCGTCGTCAAAGGTCGAGTTTGCCACGATTTGATCTTCGTACTCACCTGCCTGAAAAACCAGAACCAAGTCGGTCGAGTTGAAGATTCCGTCGTCGTTGACGTCACCTAGCAATCGCCGCTCGTACCAAGCAATCTGATAGTTTCCGTCATGAACTGTCGCCACGATGTCCAGGTCATCGTCGCCGTCCAAGTCAACGAATGCACAAGGCCGGCTCCTATAGAACTGTGTGGTGACAAGTACTTCAGGTGCAGTGAACTCGTGAATATTGTCGGATCTGTTTTCACGCCAAAAGAATCCCACTTCGTCCGGCCAAACAAAGTCCAAATCACCGTCCAAGTCGACGTCCGAAACGGTAAAGAAGTAATCATAGTACCTGAATACTTCGAGTCGTCGGCAAAGATCGTCGAGCAAAACGATAGGATCTAGGAAGTTCCCCGTTCCGTTGTTCTCAATAAACTCCATGCTACATCTGCTTCGCTTGAGCAGGTCGACGTCGCCGTCTCCATCGAAGTCGACGACGACACTCATGCCGACGTATGGATCGTCTGCGTGGTCGTAGATTGTCTGCACGGCTCGATACGTCCCGCGCCCATCTTCATTTTTGTACCAGGCGATTTCCATGGAATCAAAGATCAGCAAATCGAGAGCCGAGTCACCGTCCAAATCGGCAACTTCAAAGCCAAACGGATCGTCATTTATACGTGGGGGTACGAACAACACGCGCGCATCTGCAAAGCTCCCGGTACCGTCGATGTTTTCATACCATACGATGCTGTCCTGTTCGGAAACGTGCGCGAGCACGTCAATGTCTCCATCTCCATCTACGTCTCCCGCTTGCACGCTGATGCCGGCGAAATCGAAGATCGACTCGAATTCGGATTGAGCAATGACTTTTGCCGAACCGAACGTCCCTTTTCCGTCGAGGTTTTCGTACCACCCAATCGTGCGCCATTTCAATGGCGCCAGCACGTCTGAATCTCCGTCCCCATCGAGATCGACCGCCAAAACTGAGCCCGGAGCATTGATGCTGTGCGCGTCGACCGGGTGTCGGGCTTCGAAAATATCGTTCACGTTTTCGTGCCAGGTTATCGGAGTTGATCTATTAAACCCCCAAGGAGAAGACATGGAAACAATATCGATGTCCTTATCCAAGTCGACATCCGCGAAAGCAATGGCAGCAACCCTTTCCTCATGAATCGTTTGGCGAAGCGCAAAAGTTCCGTTTCCGTCGACGTTTTCGTACAAAGCAATTGGATTGGTGGCAAGGATATCTTCGTCA
>JAGQPC010000050.1 GCA_020426925.1 Planctomycetales bacterium
CTGAAATCGCGCAATCGCCGTGCTTGAGGTCCTCGAGTTACCGGAGATCGATCCGCTTGAGATGGATATGCTGCTCGATGAATGGAAGACTTGTGATAAGCAAATCGCCAAAGTTGACGACAAGATTGCCGAGCGAGCAAGCTTCGTCGAACCGGGCAAGATTCTTAGCCCTGCACAAATCCTGATGACAGCTCCCGGCGTGGGCTATTACAGCGGTTTGACGTTATCCAGTCGAATTGGTTCTATCGATTGCGGCGTGCGTGTTCGGCTAAATCGCGTCGCCGTCTTAGCAACGGTTCGCAGAGCGGGGCGGAGTGAAGAATCGCTGGACGAGCGGGCCCATCGCAACTGGCTCAAATCTGTCGATGGCAAGGCCGATGAGATGGTTCTCGACCAACTCGATCAATTCATTCACGACCACAAGGATGTCTTTGTCCAAGCGTAAGTTGGCATGCGAGAAGGCATACAGTGCTCAGCATGCGTCTCGACTTTCGACGATTACCCGATCTGTCACTGATTCTTGCTACAAATCCGTCGACGCCGAATACAACCGAACGCAAGAACACACACCGATAGCACGATTGTGTAGCCCGAAGGTTCTGGAACCACATTCGCGAATGCACCGACGCCAATTGCAAACTTTTCTTCTTCAACACCAAAGTTGAAAACCATGGCAAAAGGATCGGAAGCGGCAACACCTGCTTCATCAGTGCTCAACGACAACAAGAATCCGTACACACCAAACAACGCAGAATCTGCCGTGTCACCCTTTGGTTCCAATAGAAAGTCCAAGTCACTATGCAGGTCACCGTCCGCTTCGCCTGCTCCAATACGGTTCAATGCTGGGACAAAGCTACCGAACTGGATTGCCGTATCCGCTCCGATAATCGTATCGGGAACGACCGGAGACGGTGGGCGATTGACGATGCGGATCTGAGCACCACCGGGGACCGGCTTGAATCCGTCATTCCAATACATCAATTCGCTCAACACATTATAGACGATCTGATCACCTGCATTGATGCCTAGACCCTCCTCACCTTCCGATCCAAATCCGGGTTCGGATGTAAACTGCAGATCAACTCCTTCGGTTGAGAATTCGCCTTCGAACACCGCACCCTCGTCACTAAATTCGATGGCGATTTTTCCGTCCTCGTACGCGAATTCGACGTCAGAGTGTCCATGCTCATCATCGTCCTGCGCGAAAACAGACGCATTCAAGCCTATTACGGCTATGAACGCGATCATATGAAGATTCCAAGTCTTCATCAAAGTTGTCCTTTCAAAGCTAATTGGCTGCTGCCAGCCGAGACACAGATTTGTCGGTCGCAAGCTCAGTAGCGATGACCAACCGGAATCGTTTCCGAAATAGAAGGCCCAAAAAAACAGTCGATACTGCCCACATCCATGGCTCGCTCGCTGACTCTGGCACAGCGATGAGTAGGCGTGGTCCGCGTTCGTATCCGCCAGCTTGAAACGCGGCCACGAAGTCGGTTGTATTAAAGTCGCCGTCGCCGTTCCAATCGCCTTCGGCCCAAGTTGAATTGTCGGCGACACCGTCTTCGTATTCATTTGCTTGAAAAACTTGAACGAAATCAGCACTGGAAAACTCGCCGTCAAGATTGGAGTCTCCGAGATACGTCGAGCGGATCGATTCGATCCAGTATGTGCGGTCGTTTTGGTCGACGAGGTTGTCTCCGTTCATGTTGAATTTGGGATCGCTCGAATTCTCGAGTAACGCTGTCGTTATCAAATTGATGTCTTGGATATCTAGAGAACCGTTGCCATCAAAGTCACCCAGCAAGGCAGACGCATCGAGCAACGCCTCGTATTGCAGCAGACCAGTTTCGAATGTCGACGCATCGAGACCATAGTTGAAAACCAGAAACACGGGATCCGAATCGGTAATCTGCTCGGTGTCTGTTGTAATTGCAATCTTGATTCCGTACGCGCCGCTCTCGGGTGAATCGTTTTCCAAAAAGAAATTGACGTGTGAATGAACTTCGCCGCTGCCACTGGAAGCTCCCACGCGATTCCGAGGTGGGGTGACAGAGCCAAGTTGGATTCCGCTGCCCCGGTGAACAATAGTTGGTTCTGCACCTCGTGGATTGTTTTCGATTCGAATATGCACAGTTTCATCAAGCGAGACAAACGTGTTTCCATCCCAAAAACGCAGACCTTCCAGTACGTCGTAAAAGACATCGTGCTCTGAATCTAGCGTGCCGAGTCCGTCTGATTCGGCGGCGAACCCAGGATTGGATGAAAAGTGCCGGGCAATCCCAAACGTTGGAAAAAACGAATCGTAAACTCGCTTGTTCGTGACGATCTTGTTGCCGTCCAGACCGAAATCGATGTCGGAATGCCCAAATTGCGCACGCGCCGCCGGTGACATCCCATGCACGAGTGCTAGGACCACGGCCAACGCGAAGAACTGCTGTTTTCCGCAGACGAAAAGCTCATGAACTTGGGGCAGGAGCGGCTGTGCTGGAGCGGCAATCACTTCAATATGTTTCACTGATTCTCTCCTGGCCGTTGCGACTGCCCATGGCCCACCAGATTTGTGGGTCGATGCTGTCTTGGATGAACTGAACATGTCCGTCAGCGAAAGCCACGTTCACGCCACCACTGTGATTGCTTGTTGGCGTGACAGCGAAATCGCCGGTGCTGAAACTATGGCTAAAGTGACAATGGTTTGAATTGGGCTCTTTCAAATGCATGTACGTTGGACCAGTAGGCGACCAACCGGACAGCCACGATCGCCCCAAGTATGCTGAATTCGAAATGTCAGCGTGTGTAAACTCTGGGCTGCAGCGACTGGCCATTTCCGCCAAAGTACGTGGGCGTTCTGTTAGGTGGAAAGAAAGTGTTTGGTTGGAGCCGTCCAAGATGCGTTGCTGCGTGGTTCCTCGCTGAATAAGTCGTTCCGCGACACAAGCGGTCTTGGATAATCCGTCAGTTACTTGCTGAGCTCGCACAGCTCTTCTTGGCTGCCAATCGTTTTTCTGTCGAGGATTGACGACGTTGATGATCCCGTTCTGCTTACCAGGAGTCTTGCGGCCACCAGTAACCCCTGTCGACAGTGAAGGCCAACCTGCATTTCCCGCATAGTTATCCGGCGCGGTACTGATCTGCATGATGCTACTGTTGTCACCGAGATAACTGTCTGACGGACACAGAAACGCGTCCACCACAGCCATCGCTACATTTGCGTGCGGATGATCACGACGAATCAAACCGTGCTCTCCGTCGTTGCACTGATCCGACAAGTCAACTTTGAAGTCGATCCGTTCGTAGAGATCAGTCGATTCAAGGTAAGGAAGGATCCGAGCGTGCCAGCTGTAGAAACCACCTTCGCATCCCGCAGACGTCTGTTTGCCGCTGGCAGTTTGCGAAATCGGGTACTCTCGATGGGCCGATTCGTAATTGGCAATGGCGAGTGCTAACTGTCGAATTCGATTTTGGCATTGAGTACTCCGTGCAGAAGCGCGCGCAGCATTCACTGCCGGTAGCAGGAGCGTTACCAGGATCCCAATGATCGCAGTCACGACCAGCAGCTCGACCAGCGTGAACGCGCGTCGGTTCGTTGTAGCGCTTTGTGCCTTATTGGACGATAACATCGTAGGCCATCTCGATCTGTATCAATTCGCCTTCGAAATGGTAAGCGCGCTCCAGGACGGTTATTGACGCTGGGTTTAAGTTGATGATTTGTTCGTCAATTTGAGGGAGCAGTGTCGATGTCGCGTGGTTTGGATTCAGGGAAGTCTCGGGAGTGGGCGGATCGGCTTGAAAGGCATGAGAGTTCGGGGCTGACGGTCGCTCGGTGGTGCG
>JAGQPC010000051.1 GCA_020426925.1 Planctomycetales bacterium
GGACGAGATCTCAACTGGAAAACGCGGGAGACAGCCCAGAGAACCAAGCGCGGTGGAAATTCCTTTGTGAGCTGCCGCGCCATTATCATTCTGACGGGCAATCCTTTGTGCACGGTTCTGCGAGGAACCCTCTGAATGAGTACGTATTTCCGGAGGACGTCTACAACGCGAACAAGATGGAACGGATTTTCGGGATGATCCAAAAGTACTGTTTTCAGGGGCACACACACGTGCCCGGGGTGTTCACGGAGTCTGGAAAATTCTTCCGACCAGACGAGATAGCGAACGAATACCAGTTTGGCGACGAAAAACTGATGATCAATGTCGGCAGTGTGGGGCAGCCGCGAGACGGAAATCCGGAGGCCTCCTACGTGATTCTTGGCGACCATGGGTTGGCTTTTCGCCGTGTTGGTTATCCAATGAACGAAACTATTGAAAAAATCTACGCGATACCCGACTTGGACAACTTTTTGGGAGATCGACTGCGAGAAGGTCGATAGCTCAATTGGGTTTGTTGGAATTGTCGAAGTAGCGGTCTTGTTTCGCGGCCGTGAAAAGTGAGTGTCGCTTCAACTGTGACTTCGTGTCGCGTCCCGTTAGGACACATATTGTGGATAAAAAAACAGTCAATTTTCTGTTTACCTGCGCAATCGTATTGATTGTTTTCGCCAGCCTTAATCGCATGTTATTCCCCCCACCGCCGCTCGACGAGAACGCCGTCGTGGACGACAGTGATCAAGGCGAAGACATTCCAGCTGAAGCGGACTCTGATGCAGATGCGGCGCAACTTGCGGACTCGCAAACCGATGAAGAAGCGGAAGATCCTGACGCAGACACCGTCGCGTCAACGTTAGCGTCCCAGCAACGCGGTTCCATGGGATCGCTCGATCCGGCCAGTGGCTACAACATGCTGGTGACGTGGAACAACCGCGGCGGCTCGATCGAACGTATTGAGCTCAACAGCCCCAAGTACACCAGCATCGATGAAAAGTACGGGTATCTCGGCCACTTGGCGCTATCTGAACGTACGAAGGGAGGCTGCGTTGTCGGGGCAGTTGGATCGGGCACTCCCGCTGCGCTTGCCAAATCATCTGGCCAAGAAGTCGGAATCCAACCTGGCGACGTTGTGTTGTCATTGGACGACCGATTGACGAACAGCATCGCTGAATTTCAAAACGCAATTGAAGCAACACGACCAGGCCAGGTCGTTAAAGTTGTTGTCGAGCGCCAATCGAGCGGCTCCGTCGCTAACATTTCATTCGACGTGACGTTGGCAAAGCGTCCGTTGGAAGTGGTTCGTCCTGAGCCCGAGCTGCCGACCGAAACCGATCCTCAGCACCCTCTATCGTATTTGCTAGAGGTTAGTCAAATCGGAAGCCGCACAATTGGAGTGGGCAAGAGCACGATCACTGGTGTACCAAACCTGTCGAACGGTTTTTGGCAAGCGAATGCATTGTCGAACGGTGATACGCAAACCGTCGAGTTCACCTACGTGTTAGGCGACGATGTGCTTCGTGAAATCGGGTACTCGGGCAGCGTCGAAATCGTCAAGCGGTTTTCGCTTGCTCCCGCTACACGCGAGGACGGTGCAGACGGATACCATTTGAACTTTGAAGTTGAGTTCCGTAACCAGACCGGCGACAGTCTTGATCTGGGTTATCGCCTGCAGGGTCCGACAGGTTTGCCTGTCGAAGGAGCATGGTACGCGTACAAGGTGCACCCGACCAGTTTCGCCGGCGCCGGCCTTCGTGATGTCGTCTACCGCTTCGATGGCCCGCATCACATGATGCCAAATCCGAAAGTCGTCAAGCACGCTCAAAAGCATCCGAAGTCTCCAGGTTCAGCAATCCTGGAAGGTGTAGTCAAACCGTTGCGTTATGTGTCGGTGGACGGCCAGTACTTCGAATCTGCGCTCGTTCCCGAACGGCCTGCTGCCGAAAATCCCAACGATCCAATCAGTGGTTTCGAGTTCCGCGAACTTACTTGTTTTCCTGCCGGCAATATTGCTGAAGACCGGCGAAACAAAACTGACATCACTTACTTTTTGGACAGCAATCCAGAAACTTTGCAGGCAGATCGCTCGTTCAAGCAGTCATTCAAAATCTTTGCCGGACCAAAAAATCCCGACGTGCTCGAGCTTTACGGATTGGAAGAGACGATTTCATACGGATGGTTCGCACCGATTGCAAAAGGCTTGACTTGGGTCTTGCATT
>JAGQPC010000052.1 GCA_020426925.1 Planctomycetales bacterium
TGGGTGGTTGGCTGGGATTCTGAGTTGATTTCGACCTGCCGCCGTGTCATAACTTCAACCAGGGTGCGCGGGATATGGCTTCTCTCTGGCCAGTTTCTTGGGCACTCTTCCCGCCAACTGTCTCTTACAGCCCAGTACGATGCCGCGATTCGTAAGCCAATTTCGATTTGCTTTCCTGACGTTGATCGTTGTGTGCGGATTGTTTATCGCTCGTCCACTCTTCAGCCAGACCTTGCCGGTCGCGAAGATTGCATCCGGCGAAAACGAAGCGATCAAGAAAGTCACCTTTGAACACGACATTCAGCCTCTGTTGACTCGATTCGGCTGCAACGCCGGAGCGTGTCACGGGAAGGCTCGCGGCAAAAACGGATTTGCACTGTCGCTGCTGGGATTCGATTCCGATTTTGATCACGATTCAATCGTACGAGAGGGTCGCGGCAGACGGATCTCGCCGGCGTCGCCAGAAATGAGTTTGCTGTTGCGCAAAGCTGCGGCGGCTGTACCTCACGGCGGTGGAGCACGATTCGACGTTGGTAGCGCACCGTACGAACTGCTGACCGAGTGGATCAAAGGAGGCGCTGTTCGAACACCAAGCGATGCTCCCAAATTGATCAGCGTGATTGTCGAGCCGAACAATATCGGGCTCGCGCCAAAAGAGTCTGCTGATTTGAAAGTCATTGCCAAGTACTCGGATGGTTTCGAACGAGACGTCACCGACGCCGCCGCGTTTCAATCGAACGACCAAACGGTCGTGATGGTAGACGAGTATGGAGCATTGCAGGCCGGACCGCTTCCTGGCGAAACGGCAGTGATGGCTCGCTACATGAATAACATCGCCGTCTGTTCTGTGCGTATTCCTCTGCCAGGCGAAGTTGAGGAACAGGAATACGAATCGTTGCCGGTCAAGAATGAAATCGATCGGCTCGTTTGGAAAAAACTTCAACTACTAGGCATGTTGCCGTCAGTACAATCTGATGACGCAACATTTTTGCGCCGAGCTCATTTGCGAATCATCGGCCGTGCGCCAACGCCAGAAGAGACGCTTGCATTTATTTCATCTGACGAGTTCGACAAACGCGAAAAGTTAGTCGATCGGCTGCTCGAACGGCCCGAGTACGCGGACTTTTGGGCGAACAAGTGGGCTGATCTGCTACGACCGAATCCTTATCGCGTCGGCATGAAAGCCGTTTGGATGATGGATTCATGGTTGCGAGAATCGTTTCGCGAAAACAAACCATACGACGAATTCGTTCGCGAATTGGTGACAGCTCGCGGAAGCACGTGGCAAAACGGAGCGACGGTCATGTTCCGTGATCGACCAAGCACCGTCGAAGTCGCGTCTTCTGTCAGCCAACTGTTTTTGGGCGTGCGGCTAGAATGTGCCAAGTGCCACCATCATCCGTTTGAGGTGTGGAGCCAGGACGACTTCTTTGGCTTTGCTTCCTTCTTTGCACGAGTTGGTCACCACGGTGGGCTTTCGCCACCGATATCCGGCGGCGAAGAGCTGATCTTCACGAAACGCAGTGGGCAACTGAACCATGGCCGAACGAACCAACCGGTTGAACCGAAGACTTTGACGGGCGAGTCGATGAGTTTCACTGCGGATGAAGAACCGCGTGAGGCGTTGGCCAATTGGATGACCGATCCGGAAAATCCGTTTTTCGCCAAAGTGATGGCCAACCGCGTGTGGGCCGACCTCATGGGAAAAGGCTTTGTGGATCCAGTCGACGATTTGCGAGCGACCAATCCGGCATCCAATGATGAGTTGCTCCAGTTCCTGGCTGATGATTTTGCGACGCACAGTTTTAACATCAAACATTTAATTCGCACGATTTGCACCTCGCATGTGTTCGGTCTGAGCGCGACGCCAGGCGATCGCAACGTGTCTGATCTAAAGAACTTTTCACGATACTATCGCGAGCGACTACGAGCGGAAGTATTGCTGGACGCGATCAACGACGCACTCGACACAACTGATTCGTTCGCGGCGGTTCCCACTGGTTCGCGGGCGACGCAAGTTTGGACTCACCGCAGTTCGTCATTGTTCTTGGATACGTTCGGTCGCCCCGATCCAAATCAAGATCCTCCGTGTGAACGACTTCCTGATTCGACGACACCACAAATCTTGCATTTGATGAACTCACCGGAACTCGATAAGAAGCTTTCGAGCGATTCTGCTCGACCAGCTTGTTTGGCTAAATCAGAATTATCCAACCGTCAAATTGTTGAAGAAGCCTACCTGAGAACCTTCTGTCGCCGCGCAACCGACGAAGAAGTACAGGCGGCGTTGCGAATATTCCCAGATACTGGTGACCGTCGACGGGCTGTCGAAGATCTGTTTTGGGCTTTGTTGAACACACCCGAATTCCTTTTCCTGGATTGAGAGGGAACCATCATGGCGACCCACACGAATTGCGAAGGCGTCCGAAGACGAGATTGCCTCAAACTTGGCATCAGTGCACTGGCTGGCGCCGGCTTTGTCGACAGCTTGCGTTTGCGGGCTACAGCAAGTGAGCAATCGGCTGCTCGCGACACCAGTTGCATTCTCATCTGGTTGGACGGTGGCCCCAGTCACTTTGAAACTTTCGATCCAAAACCGGAAGCTCCGACTGAAATGCGCGGCGAGTTCGGTCCGATCTCGACCAAAGTGCCGGGGATGTTCTTTTCCGAAAACATGAAGGAGCTTGCTAAGGTCAGCGACAAACTGACGATTGTCCGATCCGTCCGCCACGACCAAAACAACCACGGTGCGGGGA